>NZ_QORZ01000018.1:0-222697 GCF_008368785.1 Bacillus sp. AY3-1
CACTATTCGGGTTCACTTCACACGAGCAGGTGTTTTTTCTTGTAATCACTATGTAATAAAACACATGAAATTGTAAATAGTTTTTGAATTTTTTTCTATGTTTCTAAAATTTTTCATGTTAAAATATGCTATAGAATTGAAACATATAAAACGAAGGTGGCTAGGTGCTTTGTCTGGAGGATCTGACCAAGTAAAGAATATGATATATATTAATGGTAATCGTCGGGGTCATTGTTTTATTACATCAGGAATTACGTTTAAAGAGTTTGCAAGTAACATCCCTTCACCGCTTCATCAAGTGTTGCTTTTGAAGCATAACTTTGAATGGACAGATTTTCATTATCATACTTTATTTGAATATGTTGAGGAAGAAAATATACATAAGCTAATTCAAGCAGAGATTGATGAATTTGATGAATTTTGTTGGGTAGATTTTGATGATGCAAGCGATTTAGATGAATTAGAGCCAAAAGAAATTGCAGAGCTTTTATATTTGGCTCACAAAAAAGAACCACTTGCAAGAACATTCTTTCCGCTATTGAAAAATAGATTTGTTTATTTTTCACATGATGACGGATGGTACAACAAAGTGTATTATCGTAGAATTGCTGACTTTGTAGGGATGTTAAGTAAAGTCATTCCTTATAAACTCGGTGCTTTTGGTAAGAAACGTTTTTCTTTGTTCCAAAAATCAAAAATTTTCCCAGCAATTTCGAAAGAAGTGATCATGGGGCTTCTTCCATTAATGGAGGATGGTCTTTATATTGATCTAGCAGGGAAAATTGAGTCAAGAAGAGGTCTTGAAATTCCGGTATATGTAGTTGGTTCGTATGAAAGTACGGATGAGGTGCTAGATAATATCGATGAATTGAAAGAAGAAGCAACAGAGACAGGCTGGCTTATTTTTGATAAGAAAGAACAAGAATGGCAATGGGTTGTGGACTAAGAAAACTTGGCGCATGAAGTCAAGTTTTCTTGTCATTTGAAAGGAGTACAAATGAAGAAATATTATACAATTGTGGGTATTGTAAGTATTATTCTCGTAGCGATTTTACTTATTACTTGTCCGAAAGAATCGGATTTTAAAGTATATGTAGAGGATAAGTATGCATTGAAATGTGATGAGAGTAGTTTTGAATGCACACAAAATGTAGATGGTAAAAAAGAAAAATTACAATTTGAAAGTACAGATGCACGAAATGGCGTATTCTTTATGACTGCAAAGCAAACATTTAAAACAGAAGCTGGTGTTACGAAAGAATATAGCGGAGTAGGAATGTTTGGTACATTTCTTTTTGTTTCAGAGAAGACTTTCTAGTAATGGAAGGTCTTTTTCTTATGCTTATGTTCATATAGATGAAGTAAGACAAGCATAGGAGGGATAGTAATGAAGAATACATGTATCGTTTGCGGTGGTGAGGAGTTTTTTTCCTCAACTTTGTATGCACGTACGAAACAAGATTGGGCATATGCGCCAAACATGTACCGTTTTGAAAAGGTGTTTATTGAACATAGGGATGAAGAAAATTATCCAGTGTTTCAAGAAATTACAGCGAAACATTGCTGTGGATGCGGTCATATTATGTTGTATCACGAATGAACACACCAAGTATAACTTGGTGTGTTTTTTTTAAAACGCTGACAAAGAAAGCGGATAGAGTAAAGTAAATAAAACGGAAAAACTACCAAAACCAATTGCTGTATATCCAAGTGTTCTTGCTCCGAAATTGACAGCTAATAAGCCGACTAAAATCGCAAGAGAGCCGAGTGTAACTGGATAAAATGCAATTGAGAAAAGCGAAAGAAATAAAGCGACATAGCCTACCATTGCACCGGTGTTTGTACCTTCTATTTCATTTGCAATTTCTTTACGCTTATGTCTAATTGGTATGCCAGCTGGTGATATTTCAGCCGCATACTCTTCGTGTTTTTCACCACTTTTAAAATGATGATTTCTCTTTCTTCGCATGTACATCCCTCTCTTTCAATTGGGTGTACCTATAGTATCTTACATAAAGAGAAGAACATGAGTATGAGTTAAACCCAAGTAAAGCAAAAATTGGAGAATAAAGATTCCGTTATTTGCTTGTACATCTCCTAATGAAGATAAACAGGAATTTTGGAAAATGATGTAGAATGAAATGAATGATAAAACGTGAAGGCAGGGGAATGTATGACGAAATTTAATTGGCATGAATCAGCAGAGAAAAAATGGGATAGCAGTGCAGAATTTTGGAATCAAAATAGTCAAGAGATGTGGGACAGCGGGAGTAGGAATACAATTATTCCGTTTTTTGAACAGTATGTGAAGAAAGAAGCTCAGGTGCTCGATGTTGGTTGTGGGGATGGATATGGTACATATAAATTAAGTCGCGCGGGCTATAAAGCAGTTGGAGTAGATTTATCAGAAGTGATGATTCAAAAAGGGAAGGAGCGTGGAGAAGGACCGAATTTATCTTTTATAAAAGGGGATCTTTCTTCCTTACCATTTGAAAATGAGCAATTTGAATCAATTATGGCAATAAATTCTTTAGAATGGACCGAGGAGCCATTACGAGCATTAAATGAGATAAAGCGCGTTTTAAAAAGAGATGGGTATGCATGTATTGCAATTTTAGGACCGACAGCAAAGCCTCGAGAGAACAGTTATCCTCGTTTATATGGCAAAGACGTTGTTTGTAATACGATGATGCCTTGGGAGTTTGAACAGTTAGCGAAAGAACAAGGTTTTGAAGTTGTAGATGGCATCGGTGTATATAAGCGCGGAGTAAATGAGAAGATGCTAGGTCAACTACCTATCGAGTTACAACAATCGTTAACATTCTTATGGGTATTTATGTTAAAAAACGCATAAAGAAATGAAAGAATTTTTAGGGGGTAAATAAGTGCAGAAAATACAAAAAACTGATACAATATCATCAGAACCAATTAAAGGGGGACTAGGGTATATGACAACTACTACAACAGTTAAATCCGATATTGAAATCGCGCAAGAAGCGAGTATGAAGAAGATTCAAGAAATTGCAGCTGAATTAAATATTTTAGAAGATGAATTAGAGCCATACGGGCATTATAAAGGTAAGTTATCTCTTGATATTTTTAAGCGCTTACAGGATGAGAAAGACGGTAAAGTTGTTTTAGTAACAGCGATTAACCCAACTCCAGCTGGAGAAGGTAAATCAACAGTAACAGTTGGTTTAGGTCAAGCTTTTAATAAAATTGGTAAGAAAACAGTAATTGCACTTCGCGAACCATCTCTTGGACCAACGATGGGACTAAAAGGCGGGGCAGCAGGTGGCGGTTTTTCACAGGTTGTACCTATGGAAGACATTAACCTTCACTTTACTGGAGATATTCATGCGATCACAACTGCTAATAACGCGTTAGCGGCGTTTATTGATAATCATATCCAACAAGGAAACACACTTGGGATTGATACGCGTAAAATCGTTTGGAAACGCTGTGTTGACTTAAATGATCGTGCCCTACGTAACGTAGTAATTGGTCTTGGTGGACCAGTTCAAGGTGTACCACGTGAAGATGGTTTCGATATTACAGTGGCATCTGAAATTATGGCCGTATTCTGCCTTGCAACAGATATTCAAGATTTAAAAGCACGTCTATCTCGCATCGTAGTTGCTTATAACTTTGCAAATCAACCTGTAACGGTTAAAGATTTAGGTGTAGAAGGTGCGTTAACATTATTATTAAAAGACGCATTAAAACCAAACTTAGTACAAACGTTAGAAAATACACCAGCTATCATTCACGGCGGACCATTTGCGAATATCGCTCACGGTTGTAACAGTGTTATCGCTACAACAATGGCAGCAAAATTAGGTGATTATGTTATTACAGAAGCTGGATTCGGTGCTGATTTAGGTGCAGAGAAGTTTTTAGATATTAAAGCTCGAGCAGCTGGCATTAAACCAGAAGCAGTTGTTATTGTTGCGACTATTCGTGCGCTTAAAATGCATGGTGGCGTAGCAAAAGATCAATTAAAAGAAGAAAATGTAGACGCATTAGCAAAAGGTATGGAAAACTTACAGAAGCATGTTGAAACAATTCAAAGCTTCGGTGTACCTTTCGTAATTGCAATTAATAAATTTATTACAGATACAGATGCAGAAGTTGCATACTTACAAGAGTGGTGCAATGAGCGTGGCTATGCAGTATCCTTAACGGAAGTTTGGGAAAAGGGTGGCCAAGGCGGAGTTGACCTTGCTGAAAAAGTATTAAAAGAAATCGAAAAAGGTGAGAACAACTACGCACCACTTTATGAATTAGAATTACCATTAGAAGAAAAAATTCGTACAATTGCTCAAAAAGTGTATGGTGCAAAAGATATTGAGTTTGCTCCGAAAGCACGTAAGCAATTAGCTCAATATGAAGGAGAAGGATGGAGTAACCTACCAATTTGTATGGCTAAAACACAATACTCTCTTTCTGACGATGCAACAAAATTAGGTCGTCCATCTGACTTTATCGTTACAATTCGTGAGCTAAAACCATCAATTGGTGCAGGGTTTATCGTTGCGTTAACAGGAACAATGTTAACAATGCCAGGCCTTCCAAAACAGCCAGCAGCACTACAAATGGATGTAAATGAAGATGGAAAAGCAGTAGGTTTATTCTAAAAGGTTGTAATTCATCTCGTTTATCTGTAAACTATATATACATCAAGTGGCGCCTTTCCATCGAAAGGCGCCTGTTTTTTGGAGGAAATTATGTTTGATCCAACTGCTTTTGATAATTTAAAAGTAATCGTAGAAGGTGCTGTTTATGATTTTGATTTACATGGAGATATTCTTGTAACAGATCGAAAAGACATGATGGACCTTGCCTCATTAAGTCGTATATACCATATTTCATTTCAATTAACAGAACCGTTCGAACAGGTAGTAAAAGCAACATTTTCACTATCTGTAGATGCAAAGAACTTGTCTGGTGAAATATTGGAAGTACCACAATTTACACCAGGTTGTGAAATGAAGTTAGCATTTTCATTCCCGATAGAAAAGCCAGAGGTAGTGTGTGAAGAAATTGAAACTTTCATGCATTCTATATGGGGAAAAGAAAGAATGATTACGCAGAAAATTTCATACGAATATAATAAGCAAGCGATTTCATATCATAATAAGGTAGAGGTTCTATTTCAAAAAGCGATTACAGAAGACCATGTTGATGATTTAATAGCTGTTATCTCACACATGATAGAAACGGTGCGAACAATACAACATTTTCTTCAAAAATAGAGATAAAGGAGAAAAACAAATGATAAAAGATATGCAACCATTTTTACAACAAGCTTGGGAGAAGGCTGGTTTTAAAGAATTAACTGAAATTCAAAAACAAGCGATTCCAACTATTTTAGAAGGACAAGACGTTATAGCTGAATCTCCAACTGGAACAGGAAAAACATTAGCGTACTTATTACCCCTTTTACATAAAATTAATCCTGAAGTAAAACAACCACAAGTTGTTGTTTTAGCGCCAACACGTGAGCTTGTAATGCAAATTCACGAAGAGGTTCAAAAGTTTACAGCAGGGACTGAAATTTCAGGGGCATCTTTAATTGGTGGTGCAGATATTAAGCGCCAAGTTGAAAAATTAAAGAAACATCCGAGAGTAATTGTCGGTTCACCAGGACGTATTTTAGAATTAATTCGAATGAAAAAGCTAAAGATGCATGAAGTGAAAACGATTGTATTTGATGAGTTTGATCAAATTGTAAAACAAAAGATGATGGGCGCAGTACAAGATGTAATCAAGTCTACAATGCGAGATCGTCAATTAGTATTCTTCTCGGCGACAATTACAAAAGCGGCAGAAGATGCTGCACGTGATTTAGCAGTTGAACCACAATTAGTACGTATAACACGTGCAGAGACAAAAAGCTTAGTTGAGCATACGTATATCATTTGTGAGCGACGCGAAAAAAATGATTACGTAAGAAGAATTATGCATATGGGCGATGTAAAAGCAGTTGCTTTCTTAAATGACCCATTCCGTTTAGATGAAATTACTCAGAAATTGCAATTCCGTAAAATGAAAGCAGCAGCTCTTCATGCAGAAGCAAGTAAGCAAGAGCGTGAAGCAACGATGCGTGCTTTCCGCGGCGGGAAATTAGAAATTCTACTTGCTACTGATATTGCAGCACGTGGAATAGATATCGATGATTTAACACATGTAATCCACTTGGAGTTACCAGACACAGTAGACCAATATATTCACCGCTCAGGACGTACAGGACGTATGGGTAAAGAAGGAACTGTCGTTTCTCTTGTAACACAACAAGAAGAGCGTAAATTACTTCAATTTGCAAAAAAACTAGGTATCGTGTTTACAAAGCAAGAAATGTTCAACGGATCATTTGTAGAAACGAAACCGAAAGCACCAAAGAAAAAGAAACCAGCATTTACTGGGAAGAAAAAGCCTAGATAAAGTGAAAAAATAATCAGTAGGGGTTCCCCCACTGATTATTATCCCTCACCAATCGGACGTTTACGGGATAAATAATAGGGAAGACGTAACTATTTGTAGTTACGTCTTTTTTATTTGAGTCAATATGCTCATTTTAGGTAACTAATTATTTCCTCTTAAAAATATATAGAAAGATTATTCACTAACTTAAATTTTTTCTAAGTCAATGTAAGGATGTATTGGTATAATTAATGATGTGCTCCATTTTATGGATTAACTTATTGATATAGGGTCTATACTTTGGGTTATATGAAAATACTACATATTCCCTGTTAAATATCATTAATATAAAAAACTACATAGGCTCTTCTTTTGTAATTAAAAAACATATTACAGTAAGGAGTTATATTATAATGGCAATCTTTCAAAGTAATGTTCAAAAAGCTGAAAAAATTGCTACGCAAATGAGTTCTGATTCTGAAGCAGTTCAAAAACAATACCACATGCAATACGTACGACAGTAACTGTTAATTCCAAAGCGTGAGAAGCAAATAATAATAAGATTGAAGTCGATACAGTTAGATATGTAAGAAAAACCTCTCTCAGATTTAAAATAGAAATAATTATACAGAATAATGAGATAATAAATATGTAATCTATTTATACTAGGAGGTGAAAAATGGAATACATATACGAATTTTATCGTGATGGACTCGGCGGATTAAGAATACGTTTACCCAAAGAGATTTCTATAATTTCTCATTTTTTAGAAGATATTTTAGATGATGAAGCAGATGAGTATATACAGATTTTAGATACTGTAGTGAAGCAAGAAGTTCCACAATATGAAATAGAAGGGAACGTAGCAGCAGTCTACATTGAACCTAATTATACTAGTGCTATTAACTTATTTATGAGTGCCCCAAATAACCAATGTAAAATTGAGACCTCTGAATTTAGAAAACTACTTGTGTTGTGGCGAGATACAGTGGTAGCAGAAGGGAAAGGTATTGAAGCGTAAAAAACACTAGAAAGTGTGGTCTTTTTTCACTTAAATTTAATTACTCCATATTTTATAGTTGTTTTCCATAGAGAATTATCAGTAGAATAAAGTGGACATATCCGAAGTAATGCAAATATATTTAAAGGGATTTATCTCTCCCCCATAAAACGTGGTGTTTTAGAATCGAAGTTTTAAATATTACACAGATTTTGCGAACCCCTGGCGAACGAAAATGCCGAAAACCTTCCCTGACCTTAAGATAGAATTGAATTATTATGAAAAAATATTATTGAACGTGGAATACAGAGTGGGTCTACAACAGCTCGTGAAAGGAAGATACCATCCATAATTGTCTTGAAAAAAGACAGGATTTTTATGAAGAAAAGATATTTGAACATTTCAGGCTTAATAACGATCATCATACTTATTATAATAAATGAGAGGCGTATAGATTATGATATATCAAAATGATAGGATTCGTAGGAAGAAGGCATTAATTAGTGCTGAAAAAATCATTAGCCTATTTTCAAATTTTAAATTTATTGAATTTGAAAATCCCGATTCTGCATGGATAGAACTATTCGATATACCATTGAAAAAGTTTCGTAAGGTTGACTCTAAACCAAAGTTTTGTATTCCAATTGGTAATGTTAAAAGTAAGTATATTTTATGGATTGAAAATTCTTTAGCTTCTTTAAATTTTTCAAATCATATAACAGAATATTTTATATTAGTTCCTAATTGTTTAGAACCGATATGGGCAAATGTTAGGATATTGAACTTCACAAAATTTATTGAGGAGCTTTGGGACATTTCTGAAACTAACGAATCTACAATTGCTGATAAGGGCACGGGACAAATTGTACAAATATTTTCTGAGGAAGAATATTATGAAATTCATTTTGAGTGTTGCGACATAAAGCCCATTGACTCTTCAAAAAATGGATACTAAACGATAAAAAACAGCCTATTATGACCCAGGAATTCACATATGAAGTCGATGGATAAAAAATTATAATTCTAGATCATTTAGCCGGTCATATCTTCGGGAAACGTGGCATTGGAGATCAACCAACTCATTAAAATGAAAGACCTGAGTACAATACAAGAATGGGACAAGTAGATGGGATGGAGAAACATTATTATTTTGAGAAGAGGAATAATAAATAGGGAGTATAAAAATGATTGATCAATTAAAAATTTTAAATCCCCAGGCGTTAATTAGCATTTTTGGAAAAATACCAAAATTTGAAGACGCAGAGTTATTAGAAGTGTGTCTTAAAAGGGATGGCCCTACCTTAGTTACCCAATTGATGACAAAAGAAAACGTTGAACATAAACCTAAACGCTGGAATAATTGGGATGTAATTTATGTGGAAATCTCTTTCTTTACTATTCGCAATTTAACAATAGAAAGTTTAGGAACAGAAAATATCATTGAGCATTTTGAAATAAGTACGACGTCAGAAGGCAGTTTATTAAAAATTAAATGTAAGAATCAAATGATAGTTGAAACTTTATTTGACTGGGCAAGAATAGAAGGAGTTACTCCAGGTTTAATAGGGTTACCTTAAGTGAACTAACGGGTGTTTTAGTTGAACAACATTTAAACAACTTTAATATCACTTTACGTTCTGATGGATATTCTTGAAAGGAGTAGTGTTGTATGAAATCAATAAATGTAAATGGAACTATATATCATATTGAATCTGTTCTTTTTGAAGATAAGAGTGAACAGGATGAAGAGGGATACTATGAATATTTTTACAAAGGAGTCAATTTATCGTTTCACTCTGACAAAGAAGTAATTAAAGCCCGAATTTATGACGAGGAAGAAATAATATATTTCTCAAAAAATCCAATTCTTGCTTTTGGTAAAGATTTTGAAGCGATAAAGAAATATATAATTAAAGAATATGATGTAAATAAATTTAAGATTCCAGGTGGGGAAAAAGCTTATATAGAGTTATAGCCATAATTGACCTTAAACTTTACCATGATTTATTAAATACAATATGAAAGGAATGTCACGAGTACTTAGATTTGGTAAGAGTGTAGCGGATAACGGTTGGCGGATGCTCACGACCTTTTTTAGCATATAAGCTACAAGAACAAGGTAAACAGCTTGTAAAAATAGTTAAATGGTTTCCTTCTACAAAGATGTGTAGTCGTTGTGAAAATAAAAAAGAAATGCCATTATGCGGACTCACAATCAGTCGTGATTATAACGCAGCTATCAATATCAAAAAAGAAGCCATACGCTTCTTAGCGTCGGCATAAATAGTAACAAAATAACCTTTGGAACAAGGGAGTTAGCTATCAAAAGTAACGATGAACCGAGAAGCCTCCACTTCCGGGTAAGCACGTAAGAGATACTAAGTGGTGGGTAGTTCACAGTTCACTAACTAGCGATTTACAAGTATTCAACTGAATGAAAAAAGGAATAATAATAGTACCTGTAGAAACCTACATAGAATATTAAAACCATTAGGGGGAAATGAAATGATCCATAAAGTCGGACAAATTATGTTATATGTAAACAATCAAGATGGGGCAGTAAATTTTTGGACGGAAAAGGTAGGGTTTCATGTAGTAGCAGAGGAAGATAATAAGCAAGGAATGAGATGGATTGAAATCGCTCCGAAAAGCGGTGCAGAAACGAGCATTATATTACATAATAAAGAAGTTATTTCTAAGATGAGCCCAGAATTAAATCTTGGTACACCGTCCCTAATGTTCTTCTCAGAAAATCTTGATCAACTATATACAGATTTAAAAAATAAAAATGTTACTGTTGGCGAAATGGTAACTATGCCTTCTGGTAAAGTATTTAACTTTGCTGATAGTGAAGGGAATTATTTTGCGGTTATGGAAAAGAACAAATAATAATATTGCTATGTGAAAATCCCCCTCAAATATATTGAGGGGGATTACATGTTTGAAGTGGATTTTTCATTAGAGAGTTGATTAATATAAAATACGCCTTTTTTAATAGCTGTCTCAATATAACCAATGATTTGATTAAACGTAAATACTTGTAAGTCTTCATGTAAATGTTGCTCTGGATACAACATATCTTCAAAAAGATACTTTCGAAAAGCTAAAACGTTTTCTTTAGAAACCTCTTTAATATCTATAATGTGAGCCTCTTGATTGAGAAGAGAGAAGAGCCGTTGTTCTTTATCGTAATGATAAAGTAATTTTGCGTTCAATAATTTAAAGTCGTTGTAGTACATAGGCGCGATAGTTTCGTCATTTTCGATTCTGTTTTTAAGCCAAGGTAGAAAAAAGCCGCTTAGCCAATTATCATCGGCAATGAGGTGGGTGCAATAGCCTAGGAGAAAAGGGGACTCCATATAATCTTTATATTTATGAATAAATGATCCATAATCAATTCGTCTCGTATAGTCTTTTGTTGAGCCAGCGTAAAAATGTGAGGTGACTTTTTCTATCTTTGAATGCACAGCATCGGGGGCTACGCCTCCAAGTATAAAAGAAGTTTTATCTTGAATAGATAATTTCTCGGCAATCCTGTTAGCGATAATAGCATGCATAATTCGTGATCCCATGAATGACACCTCGGTTTCAAGTATTCATTTCAGGAAGGGGACTGAACAGTTAGTATTACTTTCCCTGTACTTTTTCTACTTTCGACCCATTCATGTGCTTTCCCTGCATCTTGAAGTGGAAAAGATTTCGCAGCTTTCATTTTCAGACGGCCATCACGTAAATAACGGAAAACTTCATTTGCAGTTTTTTGGAGTAGTTCAGGACGTTTTTTTCGTGTAGTACCAAAACTAAAACCGAGTATAGAGCGGCAACTTGCGTGTAAATCTTTCGTTTGGAAGTTACCAATTTCACCGCTTGCATTTCCGAAATGAACGAGGCGACCATAATAAGCAAGACATTTTAAACTTCTTTCCGAAACCGTTCCAGAAATAGAATCTAAAATTACATCAACCCCTTCACCGTTGGTCAGCTCATTGACTTTCTCTACAAAATCTACATCTTGACGACATATAACATAATCAGCTCCAGCGTCTAAAGCGATTTTACTTTTCGCTTCATTTCCGACAGTACCGATAACAGTTCCAGCCCCTAATAGTTTAGCGATTTGAATTGCTGTCGTACCAATCCCACCAGCCGCTGCATGAATGAGTACAGACTCATCTTGTTGAAGCCTTGCTACATTTGCGAGTAAATTATAGCTTATAAAAGATACAATCGGACAAGCAGCTGCAGTTTGAAAATCGACTTCATCAGGTAAAGCAAAAGTAAGGTTTTCATTTGCGACAACGTATTCTGCGTAAGAGCCATCTTGAGGAAAAGCAATGACACGTTGTCCAGGATAAATATTTTTCACATGAGAACCGACTCGTTCTACAACACCAGCGGCATCTATCCCTGGTATAAAAGGTAGTGCTGTATTTCCTTTTTTACCATAACGGGATTTAATATCGGCAAAATTTATACTAGTAGCAACAACGCGAATCAAAACTTGATCTTCTGAAATAGTCGGCATATCCACATCTGTATATTTCATCACTTCAGGACCACCGAACGACGTTACAATGATAGCTTTCATTATATATCCTCCTTAATTTGACTATATAAATCATTTTAAATCGTCATTAGAAATTGGGAAATTATATAATAGTTATGTGTGATTATAAGTGAAGCTTATGAACTGATTGAATCATTATATTAATTTATATAAAAAAACTTTTGAAAAAATCGAACGAAATATCAATTACTTGCCAATATAAAGTGTAAGACAAAGGAGGGATGGAATATGAAGGATGAAACGGTGTATGTAGATTTAATCCAATTAACTTTATCAGGCAATAAAGAAGCGTATAGCGAATTGTATGATAAAACGATTCAAGAAGTATATAAAACAGCACATTTTTTAATAGAAGATAAAACGGATGTAGATGATGTCGTTCAAGAAATATACATACAGCTATATGAATCGCTTCGTAAGTATGATAGCGAGAAGCCATTTCGCCCTTGGCTAATTGGACTTACGATTAAACAAATTCACTCTTATAGAAGAAAGAGGTGGATGCGACTACGAATTATAAAAAAAGCAGAAGAGCAAAGAAAACCGGTACAAATTGATTTTTCTAACGATGTTGTAAGTAAAATATCAAACAAAAAACTAATCGAACTCATTCATAAATTACCGTATAAATTGAAACAAGTTATTATCTTAAGATACTTACACGATTATTCACAAGAAGAAGTAGCACAAATATTACATATTCCAATTGGTACTGTGAAATCTAGAATTCACGCGGCATTAAAAAAACTACGTCAAAAAGAGCAAGTAGAAGAAATCTTTTTAGGAGAGGTAGGGAATGTGAAATGAGCTTAGATTGTAGAGTTAGAGAATCTATACAAGAAGAAGCGAAGGGGATTATTGCCCCGCCGGAGTTAAAAGAAAAAGTAATTGTCCAAATAAAAATGAAGAGCGGGGGAAGTAAAAGGAAGAAGCGCCTTATCGCAGGAGTACTTGTAGCAGCATTTTTAATCCCGACGACTGGTTTTGCGTATCAATCTATTATGGCGGATGGTATATACGGATCTTTTGAGAATGTAAAAAAACACGCCGGAGCGATGACATTAGAAGCGTATATGCGTTTTAATGCAAAATTATCGGAAGCGAAAGATGAAATGGGTGCGAAGGAATATGAAGAGTTTACAAAAGAACTAAAAAAATTAACAAATGCAAAGCTTGCGTACGGAGATTCGAACGGTAATATTGATTATGATCAATTATCACCAGCAAAAAGAGAAGAAATGAAAAAGGTAAGTATGGGCCTGCAACCATACTTTGATAAATTAAATGGTCATAAATCTAGTAAAGAAGTATTAACACAAGAAGAGTTTGATCGCTATATGGAAGCTTTAATGACGCATGAAATAGTGCGAGTGAAGACAAAATCAACTGGTGGAATGAAAGTAGAAGAAATACCTGAGGCGTACAAAGAAAGATTTATTAAAGCGGAGCAGTTTATGGAGTATGTAGATGAAAAGGTGCGATAAGTAAAAAAGCTCATAGCTTTAGCTTTGAGCTTTTCTTATTGAAACGTAAATATATTAGCCACCTATTCCTTTTGCTAGCAATAGGAAGTATACAACTACTAATATTACGCCATTTAATGCCGTACCAACTATTCCGAATGACCAATTCTTTGATGCGATTGCAAAAAGAATACCGAGTAATGAAAGTATAGCTAGAATCGCAATAATTAAAGTTAAATTTGCATTAGGCCCTCTTAAAATAAAGAAAGAACATATACTTGCGAGAAACATTAGACACGAGAATCCAAAAAGTCTATACATAATAATTCTCCCTTATTTGAAGTATCATTTGAATTAGTAAACGATTTTCTTTAGTTTAACATAAATTTCCTAGTACATATTGAATTTGTAAACAATAAAAAACGAGTATAAAATCTATGTGATTGTATACTCGTTTTATTATTATTTAAATTTCCTTACCGCATGAATAGCGACTCTTACAAGTAATATCGCACTTATAAATAAACCACCGTAACCAACGACACTTATAAATTGATTATTTGGTTCTGTCGCACTGTTTGCTAAATGCAATTATTCTAACAACAAGCCAAGACAGTACAATCCTTGACTTGTACGATTCGATGGAATATTCAATTATATTTTTTCATCGTTGCATTGTCCTTTTGTATAAAACAATCTAAAAGAGAATAGCCAGCTATTAAACTTATTATCGTAACAAAAGTAGTATTTATAAGAATAATATTAGTTAAATAAGGCAGGTATGCACCAACTGGTGAAAAGAGTAGAGCTGGAGAAAAGGAAATGAATAGCGTAGGCACAGTAATAGCGATAAATTTATCCGGTTGAAAGCGCCAGTTTTGTTTACTTGTTTCGCGATTAATGGATTGAAGGAATCGTAATAAAATGCCAACTATAAGAGGGAAGAGTGTAAAGTAGAATAATCTTGGATAAACGTTAAAGTTCACCTGTGCGTCTGTATCTAAATAAAATTGAATTTTCACTCCGACAAATAATAATAAGACGATAAATAAGGTGAAGCAGAGATATAGCATCACTTTTTGCATTACATTCCACCATCCTTTACTCAAAATATATTCAAAAAAAGAAGAGATATACAATAACTACTGTTGTATATCTCTTCTTTTACGGTTATTTAATAGTGGAGTTTGTTTTTTCTTGCTTCGTGAAATAATCTATAATGCCCATCGCACTAATTTCTATATCTAAATGTAAAATGTTGTAAACAGAATGATCTGATGGAACGTTTACCTTTGTAAGGTGAGAATAGATCTTATCCATTAATATAGTTTGTAAAGCTTTAGTCGCTTCATCGAAATCATTATACTGTTCAAAGACCTCTTTACCAGTATGAACGAAAATAGGTAGCCAATGTTCCAGTTGGTTATATACTTCTGTAACATTAGAGGATGCACCGTAATGACCGAAATAAATAGTATCTACATTCATACTTTGAATGTGATTTTTAGAAGCAATCATCGCATCTGGTTGGAATTGTGAAGGGGACGTTGATGGTAAATATAGTTCGACACCAAGGTCTGCGAGTTCTCTATAATAAATTCCAATTGTATCGCCAGTAAAAATGCCGTTTGTTAATGAATCGTGAATGCTAATATGGTGTTTAGCATGTCCCGGTGTATCGTAAAATGTAAGTGTACGGTCTGCGGCAATTTTTAACGTATCACCATTTTGGACAATACGAACACGTTCTTCTTCTATAGGAAGAATTGGATCAAATAGTTTATCGAAATCTTCTTTGTATACAGCTTTTGCGCCTAAAATGAGTTTTGTTGGATCAACCATATGACGAGCACCGCGAGAATGCACATATAAAGTAGCGTTTGGGCATTTTTCCATCATTAAACCAGCAGCACCGGCGTGATCTAAATGAACATGTGTAACGATAATGTTTTTAACTTCGTTTAAATCAATATGTAATTGTTGTAAGCCGTCTAAAATATACGGAAGAGAAGGGGCTGCACAAGTTTCAATTAAAGTAATATCGTCACCTAATAAAACGTACGTACCAGTTCGTTCATTATGTTGTAAATCAAAATCATCAATAAGATATAGGTGAGAAGATAATTGCTCTACTTTTTTCATCATTACCACTCCTTAGTTACTGTATGTTTCTATTATACGCTAAAATAGAAAAAAGGCAGAAAACGAAAGCTCGTCTTCTGCCTTTTTAAAGTGTTATTATTTCGTTTGTTCTTTATTGATAGACATAACGAACAGTCCAACTATGCCACCAACGATTGGAAGCATAATTTCTCCTGCTAAATTAAAGTAGGAGCTTAAAAATAAACCATTTACATCGATTACCCAGCCAATCACATACAATAACATCATATATAGTACGAAATAAAACTCGCGATTTGAAATCGTTTCATGTTGTGCAGTTTTCATAATGAACACCATCCTTTTCTTTTATAATGGAATATAAACTGTCACATTTTGTTCACAATTTAATTGTAAAACTTTCCAACATAAAAGTCTAGTAGTTTGTGTCGAATTTTCGAACGGAAATAAAGCGCTATCATATTGGGGTGTAAGTACGTAATAAGAGCTGTATATTCATGAATGTAGTATAGTATAAACATAGAATGATAGTGAAGAGAGGGGTAAGGAAAATGACAGTTTATGATTTTTCAGCTAAAACGATAACAGGAGAAGATAAATCGTTAAAAGATTACGAAGGAAAAGCACTTCTTATTGTAAATGTAGCTAGCAAGTGTGGTTTTACACCGCAATATAAAGGTTTACAAGAAGTATATGATAAATATAAAGACCAAGGACTAGAAATACTCGGTTTCCCATGTAACCAATTCGGAGGACAAGAACCAGGTACAGAAGCAGATATTACTAGTTTTTGTGAGTTAAACTATGGTGTAAACTTCCCGATGTTTGCAAAGGTTGATGTAAAAGGTGATAAGGCTCATCCTCTGTATACATATATGACAGAACAGGCCCCAGGTTTACTCGGTATGAAAGCAGTGAAATGGAATTTTACTAAGTTTTTAATCGGAAAAGACGGGAAAGTAGTAGGGCGTTTTGCGCCGCAGACGAAGCCGATGGATTTAGAGGTTGAGATTGAGAAGGTACTTGGAGAATAACTAGAAGTTTCACTTTATTAAAAAACGCCTCAAAGAACAATGTAGTTCTTTGAGGCGTTTTCTTTCAACTCACATTATCAAGATTAAATCGCTGAATGGAAGTCATTTGATTTAGGCGCAGAGGCTGCTTTTTTCATAAGGATTTCCCATAAGTGTACGGATTTTTCCCATTCTGCTGCGGATTGTCCCTTTTGATACATAGCGTTCTCATAACTGAAAGTAAGTTGTTGCATATGAGCCGAGTTGTAAAGTGTATCAATGTGGAGAGCATATTCTCGGAATGTTTGACTTTTCCCTCGTGGTATACCAATTCTGCCAAATTGTTTCAAAAGTGCGCCATAAGCTTTGCTATAAACAGCATCACCTTTTCGGTATTTATAGAAAAGAATGATAAAAAATGTAATCCATTTTATTCTAGTGGTGAAGAGAATATATCCTACAATACTAGTCGATATCGTAGAGAGAAATACGTACCACCAGGAAAATTCATTTTTAGAATTTGTACTCTTTTTAGTAGTAGTTTCTTCTGTATCGTCTATTAAATTTTTGAGCTTTGCTTCATTGTTCCGCTGGCGTATTTGCTCGTTTTGAGAATTTGTTTCTTCTCTATTTTGTAAAGTAAGAGCAGGAGTATTATTTGTAAAAGTATAGGGATTAGTAAATCCTTTTGTTGGTTCGAATGGAATCCATCCGTATCCTGGGAAATATACTTCGACCCAAGAGTGTGCGTTATCGTTCGCGATTTTATATACATCCTCACCTTCTGCACCAACTAGTGTATTATCAAGAGTTCCTTCTGTATAACCTTTTACCCAGCGAGCAGGAATCCCAGCAGAACGAAGCAACACGATCATAGACGTCGAGAAATTATTACAGTAGCCGCTTTTTGTATCGAAAAGAAATTGATCTACATAATCTTGGTTTTTGGCAGGGAACGAGACATTCATTGTTTCATATACGAAAGAATGGTCGGTAAAGTAGTTTTCAATAGCTAATACTTTATCATATCGGTTGTCTTTATCATTTGTTAGATTAACAGCTAAGTCTATTACTCGTTGCGGTAATGATTCGGGAAGTTGCGTGTACTTTGTCATGAAATAAGGATTTGTTTCTTGGCCTTCATTCGCGTTTACAGCTTTCAAGTTTTCTATGGAAAATTCCGGGACAGCATATGTTACTTTATATGAATGTAAAGTAGTAGAAGAATCTCCTTCCATCGTATAGATTTTTTCTGAAAAGGGGTCAACGCTGTATGATACATTAGATGAAGCCTCGACAGATACTAATCCTGCTGGATAGGTAAGGTGAGGATAACTTTTTTGCATGGTGATTGTTGCCTCAGTGGCCTCCGTTTTTGTATTTTGTTCGTACCAGCTCACGACGTCGTTTTTATTTTTAAAAGAAACCTTTTTTTGATTTTCAGAAACTTCCCAGCCTTTTCCTGTATAAAAATCTTTCGTTTCGACTCTCCAATATTGTTTGTTTTGCGTTTGTGCTGTGAAAACAATTGTCGGATCTGCCTTAAAAGGGCCGCCTAATCGCGAGTCATCTAAACCATACCCAATTTTAGAAACTTCTTGTTTTTTACTTGCTTCGGATGTGTTGAATTTTAAAAAATCCATTGGGTTTGGCCATTGAGGGCCAAATTTTGGAGCGAAGTATGCGATAGTTGCTGACAATACAATAAATATTGTAAGAGGTCTAAGTAATTTTGAGATTTCTCTAGCAAAATTTTGTAGGTGTTCCATCTCTTTTATTCGTTCTATGCGAAGAAGACTAAGCATAAAAAAGCCGATGACAACAGTACGAATAATAGCGTAGTTTGCAGTGTATAAATGTAAGTTATGAAAAATGGTGATATAAATAATAGTCAATATAAGAAATAACAACCCACGTTTTTTATGAATCATCCAAAAAGAGATGAAAGCACTCAAAAACCAAAAGGATAAAAAAAATAAAAGTGTTGGAAAAACTGGAGAGATATCCAGCAAATTCCCCTGAAATAACAAGGAGGAATTTCGAGAAATATCAGTGAAAAATTTCGTTAGCCAAGATGGATTTATAAAAGCATTTTTATAATATAGGAAATGAATGATGAATAAAATCGTGACGATCTTTATTGGAATCTGCCATTTTATTTGAAAAAAAGAGAGAGTGAAGCAAATCCCTATAAATATTACGAAAATATCTAATCTACCTACGTTTGTAATACCTACGAGGGGCCTTAGCCATTCTAGTAAAAGTAGAAATGCGCATGCATGCATGAAAAATCTAGTCATATCCCATTGTTTTTTTTCCTGTAATGTTATCATTTGCTCACCTCAAAAAACACGTTTGTATACTGGTTTCCATAAACCACATTTACAAATATTTGTCGTTTTTGTAGAGTTTCTAGAATACTGAGTTCTCGGTGTGAGAGTTGATTTGCTTTTTCTTTTACGACAAACACCATTAATTTTCTATTTTTTATAGCAGCAAAGTCAGCCGCCTTTTGAATATCGGGAGAAAGATCGCTTGTCACGAGTATAATCGTGACGGGCTCATAAATTTTTCTTAATTCCATTTCTACACTCCGGGAGAGTGGGAATACACTATCTGCTTGTACTTTCGCTAAATGACAAAAGATTTGATGTAACTGACTATCTCCATTGTCTAAAGGGAAAAAAGTTCGTTCTTTTCCGACAGATACGAATGACGCCGGTGAATTTTGCTTCAAGACAGACCTGACAATAGAGGCAGTAAATGTGACGACTGATTCGAATAGAGGGGATGGGGTTCTGTCCATGAATATCATAATATTATGGCTGCGCTGTTGTTCAAACTCTTTCGTCATAATGTTGTTTGTTCGTGCAGTTGCTTTCCAATCAATCCATGAAAAGCGGTCACCAGGTTTATAGTCTCTCACACCGACAGAAATGGTAGAGTCTTTTACTAAATTTATATTTGCTGAAAGTGCTCCTTGTTCGAAATGATTTTCCATTTGTCGATATGTTATATCTACATACTGAGGGTAGACTAAAAATGTATCTGGAACTGAAAAAGTTACTTCTTTCTCCATCATACCGAATAGATCGCCAGTTTTGACACGTACGCTTGAAAAAGAGTGCTCTCCTCTAGGGATTGTGTCAATTGCATATTGAAACGAAATATTTCGTTTCAATCCTGGAAAGAGTATTGCCTTATTTACTTTCGTTTGTTTACAATTTGTGAATTGTAATGGCAGTTCATCTTCTATAATTAAATAAAGTAAGGGAAATGGAAAACTTCTTTTTATTGTAATCGTGCTTAAAAATGGTTCTCCTGCTACATATTCGTCTTGATTTGTTCTTCGTTTTACCTCGGCGTTCCGTAAAGCAAAGAAGGGAAGCAATAGTGAATAAAGGCCAATAGGAATCGTACTGTAAAACAAAAACCAACTTACAAATCCTCCTTGAAGCATAGCGTATACAAATGTTAAGACTAGGCATAACGGAATGAGTGATAACTTAATAAAATGATAGAGTGCTCGTAGTATCCGTTTCATCAAAGGTTCATCTTCCTTTGAGTAGGTACGGTAGTTCGCGCAACAATTTTTGCGATAACTTGTTCTCCTGTTATTCCTTCAAATTTTGCCTCCATTTTTAGAATGAGTCTGTGAGCTAACACGTAGGGAGCTAAAAATTTAACATCGTCGGGAATAACATAATTTCTGCCATGGATGAATGCATAAGCTTGTGAAGCTTTCATTAAAGCAATCGAGCCACGCGGACTTGCACCAAGCTGTATAGAACTATAAGAACGAGTCTGACTAACAAGCTTTACAATGTAATGCTTGATTGCTTTGTCCATGCTTATTTCCCGTACGCTCTGTTGTAAATAAAGTAATTCTTCTATTGTTGTAATAGCTTGTAAATGGGAGAGGGGATTTGTTTTTTCCATCCTGTTTAAAATTTCAAACTCTTCTTCTGGTGTAGGATATCCCATTTTTAGTTTCAATAAGAAACGATCGAGCTGTGCTTCTGGTAAAGGATATGTTCCCTCATATTCGACCGGATTTTGTGTAGCCATTACAAAGAACGGTTTTGGTAACGGTCTTGTCATGCCATCTATTGTAATATTGCCTTCTTCCATACTTTCAAGTAAGGCAGATTGTGTTTTTGGAGATGTACGATTAATTTCATCAGCAAGTATAAAATTCCCCATGATTGGTCCAGGCTTGAACTCAAATTGGAGCTCTTTCGGATTATAAATAGAAACTCCAGTTACATCTGACGGCAGTAAATCAGGTGTAAATTGAATGCGCTTGTAATCAGCATCAATTGATTTAGAAAGTGCACGTACTAACATTGTTTTCCCAACGCCAGGCACATCTTCTAATAGTACATGACCTTCAGCTAAGAGCGCTGTCAAAGCTAAGATCGTTTCTTTTCGTTTTCCGACCATTAACTTTTCAATATTGTTAATTATTTTTTCTATAATGGGATGTAATGAATCAAGCTGGTGCATCGTAATCCTCCTAATGTTATTATCGTTTGCTAATCTATTTAGTGGGAAATAGTATGTATCCATCTAATTGCGGGAAGTAAAGATTTCATCTTTAATTCTAAGAATATTCAGATTATTTATTCTGATTACATCTAGTATAATTGTTTCCGTAACTAAGGGCAATATGGTAAATAATGATTTCTCGTTTTATGTGAAATACGTTTTGATATAGAATAGTATCGTCGGTAAAAGTAGAAGAGGGGAAGGACAGGAAAGATTGACCTCAATGAGCAAAATAAATAGCGTAGGAAACCCTACGCGTAAAGTTTGAAACATATATTAATACGCCTTGTGATTAAAATATATATGAATAAAATAAAGTCGGCTTCACATGAAGAGGCCATCTATTTAAATTATTACACTCCTTTATTTTTTATCTTTTTTATATTCTTTTCGTTTATTTAACCAAATATGAATCAATCCTACCAATTCCATTGTTTCAATCTCACAATATTTTCCTTTCCCATCTTCGGCTAAATTGTCTAACACAGTAGTTGTGTCGTTCCGGATTTCTAAACTGCAAATGTTGCCATTTACTACTACATAATTTTTTTCTCCGTTTAAAACACTATGTATTTCTTCTAAAATCCAATCTCCAAAAGCTGCAACTTCAATTCCTAAAAAAGTTTCAACAAGTTTTATTTCTTGAGGAAGTCTCATAACTAAATCACTACTGTTAAGTACTTCAAAACTATATGGATATTTCATGACTATTTTACTCCTTTATTTCTGGCTTTAGTGACTCTATTTACTTCTCTATTAATCTCATAAGCTCTATTAAGGTAATAAATTCTTATACTATCATTATTCTTGTCTTACTTACATTTATAGTAAAAGTAGATTGTTATTAAACTTATTCATCCAATATTTCTCTGATGTAGGTATGAGTTCAGTGAAATCTTCATATGTACCTATCCAATCTTTTGGTACATAGTTTTCGTATGATGCCGGTTCTGGAAACATTGAATATAGTATTTTATTATCAAAGTTAATTAATAAGACTGGACTATAATCTAATAGATCTTCTCCTGCATTCTTCCTTTTAATATTTTCAAGTAGTAAATAATTTAATTCTTCTTTAGTTGTTTTATATTGATTAATCCTTACTAAAAATACTTCTACATTTTCATGATCTAATACTTTTATTTCATTTCTTTCTTCCGTTTCATCATTATCTTCAATGCTTATATCTAAATTTTTATATGCATTATCTAATTTATTATAATCTAAAAACCATAGTTCTTTATCTGTTACATACCACCTAAACTCATTTTTATATATGACGGCTACTATAATGTTTTCTGCATAAAGCGGTTCTAATATCATAATCTACTCCTTTTATTATTATCTTAATATCCTGCCATTCTGGTGTATTCTTCTCTTCATTCAATCCAAGTTGCTGACAATTCATATAGATTTCCTGGCGTTTTTTGTTCAACTATTTTCAGGATATTTACCCTTAGTATGGTGGATTGAAAGTATTTTATTTTCATTTATAAACTTATCTTACGATTTAGGCAAATCAAATTTAACTATTCCCAAATTACTTCCGCTATTATATAAGAAATTTTTTGTACGCTCATTTTAATCTGTACTACATCTTAAACTTTGCTAGAAGCAAGGAAGTAATTTAACAGTCAGTGAAGTATGTGAACCCTCCACAATGATTAGATTTTCACTTTTTTATATTTGTTCCGGAATTTTTGACAATCTCTTGAACTGTGCGAAATGTCACATCTGTATTTTACAACCTCTCTTATAGTAAGGGTATGTAAGAGAGACGTATTAAAGGAGTGAACAGTATGAAGAAGAAACCTTCAGCACTAATGAGACGTTTAAAATATTTTTCACCAATAGATCGTTATAACGATAACCATACACAAGAAACATATGAAGATCGCGAATGGGAAAATGTGTACAGAAAGCGTTGGCAGCATGATAAAGTAATTCGTTCTACACATGGCGTGAACTGTACTGGTTCATGTAGTTGGAACATTTATGTGAAAGATGGAATTGTAACTTGGGAAGGGCAGGAGCTTAATTATCCGACTACAGGTCCTGATATGCCTGATTTTGAACCGCGAGGATGTCCGCGTGGAGCAAGTTTTTCTTGGTACATTTATAGCCCGCTTCGTGTGAAATATCCGTATGTACGTGGTGTTCTTTGGAGTATGTGGCAAGAAGAATTACAAAATAACGAGTCACCACTAGACGCTTGGAAAAGCATTGTGGAAAACCCTGAAAAGGCACGTACGTATAAGCAGGCGCGTGGTAAAGGGGGATTCATTCGTGCGAATTGGGATGAAGTGTTACAACTCGTTTCAGCTTCTTTACTTTACACAGTAATAAAATACGGTCCAGACCGAAATGTTGGTTTTTCACCAATTCCAGCTATGTCGATGTTAAGTCATGCTGCAGGTAGCCGCTTTATGCAACTTATGGGCGGGCCGATGCTTAGCTTCTATGATTGGTACGCTGATTTACCACCAGCTTCTCCGCAAATTTGGGGTGATCAAACAGATGTACCAGAAAGTAGTGACTGGTATAACTCTGGTTACATTATGACATGGGGTTCAAATGTACCGATGACAAGAACACCAGATGCACACTTTTTAGCGGAGGTTCGATATAAAGGAACGAAAGTTGTTTCAGTAAGTCCTGATTTCGCTGAGTCAACAAAGTTTGCGGATGATTGGATTAGTGTGAAACAAGGTACAGATGGTGCGCTTGCGATGGCAATGGGGCACGTAATCTTACAAGAATTTTACGTAGATAATCAAGTGGAATACTTCACAAAGTATGCGAAACAATATACTGATTTTCCTTTTTTCGTCACATTGAAACAAAAAGGGGATCAATTCGTTGCTGATCGTTTCTTAAATGCTTCTGATATTGGACGCGAAACGAAGTTAGGAGAATGGAAACCTGTACTTTGGAACGAGAATACGAACGATTTTGCAACACCTCACGGCACAATGGGGTCACGTTGGGATAATGAAAAGAAATGGAACTTACGTTTAGAAGATGAAGAAACAGGTGAAAAGATCGATCCACGTCTTTCTTTACTTGGAATGGAGGATAGTGTTCAAACTGTACAAATTCCGTACTTCTCTGATGATGGAAACAAAGTATTAGAACGTACAATTCCAGTGAAAAAGGTTATGACAGAAGAAGGCGAAGTGTTCGTTACAACTGTATACGACTTAACGTTAGCAAATTACGGTGTGAACCGAGGACTTGGCGGACAAGAGCCGAAAGACTTCAATGATGACGTACCGTTTACACCTGCATGGCAAGAGAAAATGACAGGAGTAAAACGTGAGCTTATTATTCAAATCGCTCGTGAGTTCGCACAAAATGCTGTTGATACGAATGGTCGCTCAATGATTATTGTCGGAGCAGGTATTAACCATTGGTTTAACTCTGATACGATTTATCGCGCCGTTTTAAATCTTGTTCTTCTCGTTGGGGCACAAGGTGTAAACGGCGGTGGTTGGGCGCATTACGTTGGTCAAGAAAAATTACGACCAGCGGAAGGATGGCAAACAATCGCGATGGCAAAAGATTGGCAAGGGCCACCAAAATTACAAAACGGTACATCTTTCTTCTATTTCGTAACAGATCAATGGCGCTATGAAGATACACCAGTGGGACATTTAGCATCACCAGTGGAAGGCAACTCTCGTTATCAACATCACGGTGATTACAACGTATTAGCGGCACGACTTGGCTGGTTGCCTTCGTATCCGACATTCGAGAAAAATGGGATTGAATTATATAAAGAAGCTGTTGCTGCTGGTGCAACAACGCAAGAAGAAATCGGAAAATACGTTGCACAAAAATTAAAAGATAAAGAACTGAAATTTGCGATTGAAGATCCTGATAATAAAAATAACTTCCCGCGCAACTTATTCGTATGGCGTGCAAACTTAATTTCAAGTTCTGGTAAAGGACACGAATATTTCTTAAAACATTTATTAGGTACAACGAACGGATTAATGAATGACGATAGTGATTCGTTACGACCAGAAGAAATTAAGTGGCATGAAGAAGCACCAGAAGGGAAGTTAGATTTACTCATTAATTTAGATTTCCGTATGGCTGGAACAGCGCTTTATTCTGATATCGTCTTACCTGCTTCAACTTGGTATGAAAAGCATGATTTAAGTAGTACAGATATGCATCCATTTGTACATCCATTTAATCCAGCAATCGGTTCACCGTGGGAAGCACGCTCTGACTGGGACATTTTCACTTCTCTTTCTAAAGCTGTGTCTGATTTAGCGAAGAAAATCGATCTTGAACCAATGAAAGAAGTTGTTGCAACACCACTTCTTCACGATACACCACAAGAATTAGCGCAACCACTTGGCAAGATTAAAGATTGGAGCAAAGGTGAGTGTGAACCGATCCCAGGTAAAACGATGCCACAAATTCATGTTGTCGAAAGGGATTATAAAACGATTTATGACAAAATGACTGCGCTAGGACCAAATGCCGGAAAACAACCGATTGGTACGAAAGGGATTTCTTGGTCTGCAGAAAAAGAATATGAGCAATTAAAGAGCCGATTAGGAGTCGTTCGAACGGATTCTATTGCGAAAGGTTGCCCAGACATAAAAGAAGCAATTAATGCTGCTGAAGCGGTATTAACACTTTCTTCTACAACAAACGGTCATATGGCTGTAAAAGCATGGGAAGCACTTGAAAAACAAACGGATTTAAAACTACGTGATTTAGCAGAAGAACGTGAAGAAGAATGCTTCACATTTGAACAAATTACAGCGCAGCCTAAAACAGTAATTACTTCTCCAGCCTTTACAGGTTCAGAAAAAGGTGGACGCCGTTATTCACCATTTACTACAAATGTAGAACGTCTCATTCCTTGGAGAACGATAACTGGTCGACAATCTTTCTATTTAGATCATGACATGATGAAAGAATTCGGTGAAACGATGGCAACATTTAAACCAATTCTGCAACATAAGCCGTTCCGTAAATCACGGCCTGAAGTAGAAGGGAAAGAAATTACTTTAAACTATTTAACACCACATAATAAGTGGTCAATTCATAGTATGTATTTCGATTCATTACCGATGTTAACGCTATTTAGAGGTGGTCCAACTGTTTGGATGAATAAAGAGGACGCTGCAGAAGCTGGCGTTGCAGATAATGATTGGATTGAGTGCTTTAACCGTAACGGAGTTGTTGTAGCGCGTGCTGTTGTAACGCATCGTATACCAAGGGGAATGGCATTTATGCACCATGCACAAGATCGTCACATTAACGTGCCTGGTACGAAATTAACAAGCACCCGCGGAGGAACGCATAATAGTCCAACCCGTATTCATGTGAAACCGACACATATGATTGGTGGATATGGCCAATTAAGCTATGGATTTAACTATTATGGTCCAACAGGGAACCAGCGTGACTTAAACGTTGTAATTCGCAAACTGAAGGAGGTAGATTGGCTTGAAGATTAAAGCACAAGTCGGAATGGTAATGAACCTAGATAAATGCATCGGCTGCCATACTTGTAGTGTAACGTGCAAAAACACCTGGACAAATCGTCCAGGTGCTGAATATATGTACTTCAATAACGTAGAAACGAAACCGGGAATTGGTTATCCGAAGCAATGGGAAGATCAGGAGAAATATAAAGGCGGCTGGGAATTGAAAAATGGTGAAATTCAACTGAAATCCGGTTCGAAAATGAAGCGCCTTATGAATATTTTCCACAATCCAGATCAACCAACAATTGATGATTACTTTGAACCTTGGAACTATGATTATGAAACGTTAACAAATAGTCCACAGCGTAAACATCAACCAGTTGCTCGTCCGAAATCAGCAATTACAGGTGAATTTATCGACAAAATTGAATGGGGTCCAAACTGGGAAGATGATTTAGCAGGCGGACATATAACAGGATTACAAGATCCGAACGTAAAGAAAATGGAAGAAGAAATTAAAACAGATTTTGAAAATGTCTTTATGATGTATTTACCGCGCATATGTGAACACTGTATGAATCCATCTTGTGTATCTTCATGTCCATCGGGTGCGATGTATAAACGTGAAGAAGATGGGATTGTCCTTGTAGATCAAAATGCATGTCGTGCATGGAGATTTTGTGTATCTTCTTGTCCTTATAAAAAAGTGTATTTTAACTGGCAAACGAATAAAGCTGAAAAATGCACAATGTGCTTCCCGCGTATTGAAGCGGGTATGCCAACAATATGTTCGGAAACATGTGTAGGACGTATTCGATATATTGGGGTAATGCTATATGACGCTGACAAAGTAAAAGAAGCGGCGTCTGTTGAAGATGAAAAAGATTTATATGAATCTCAGCTTACTGTTTTCCTAGATCCAAATGATCCAGAAGTAGCAGCTGAAGCGAAAAAACAAGGGATTCCTGAAGAATGGATTAAAGCGGCACAACAGTCGCCAATCTATAAAATGATTATCGATTGGAAAATCGCTCTACCTCTTCATCCAGAGTATCGTACAATGCCAATGGTTTGGTATATCCCGCCGCTTAGCCCAATTATGAACATGGTGGAGGGGAAAGGTAGTAACTGGCAAGCAGAAGAGATTTTCCCTGCTATTGATAATATGCGTATTCCAATTCAATATTTAGCGAATTTACTCACTGCAGGAGATGAATCACATATTCGTCTTACATTGAAAAAAATGGCTGTTATGCGAACGCATATGAGAGCATTGCAAATTAATAAAGAACCAAATGAATCGGTATTAAAAGAACTTGGCTTAACGAAACAGGACGTAGAAGATATGTATCGTCTTCTTGCTATCGCGAAATATAAAGATCGTTTCGTCATTCCGGCCACTCACCGCGAGCAAGTTGCAGATTTATATAGTGAACAAGGAAGTTGTGGTTTATCATTCGCAGGTGGTCCCGGTTCTTGTATGACAATTTCTTAAATAATGGGGGCGGAAAAATATGAAACAAAGTTTACAAACTGCTTTTTCATGTTCTTCATTCCTTCTTTCCTATCCGGAACTCGGGTGGAGAGAAGCTTTAACTGAATTGCAAGAAGAGATTGAAGCGATTGAACAGGAAGACGTTAAAGCATCACTTACAGCATTTATAAAACAAGCGCTAGATAAAACGAACGATCAATTAATTGATGTTTACGTATATACATTCGATTTTGGTAAAAAGACAAATATGTATCTTACTTATATGAACACCGGCGAACAAAGAGAAAGAGGTATTGAGTTATTAGAGTTAAAACAGCATTATAAAAAATCTGGTTTTGAAGTAACAGATAAAGAACTACCTGATTATTTACCGTTATTACTCGAGTTTTTTGCCAATGCAAATGAGCAAGACAGTGAAGAAATTATGAGTAAATACAAGGAAAACATACAAGCATTACACGTTCAGTTAAAAGAAGCAGATAGTATGTATGAACCAATTCTTGCGGCTGTTCTACTCGCTATCGATACATGGGGTGTACAGACAAATTAGAAAGGAGAGTTGTCAAAATGATGGATCAATTTCTATGGGTATTGTTTCCCTATATCATTTTTGCAATCTTTATCGGTGGACATATTTTCAGATACAACTATGATCAATTTGGATGGACATCAAAATCTAGTGAACTATTAGAAAAGAAAATGCTCCGAATTGGAAGTCTATTATTCCACTTTGGGATCATGTTCGTAATTGGCGGTCATGTTATGGGGATTTTAATTCCAGAGGCTGTATACCGTTCAATAGGTATTTCGGAGCATATGTATCATGTAATAGCGATTAGTTTCGGACTTCCGGCAGGTGTTGCTTCTATCATCGGTTTAATTATATTAACGTACCGCCGCGTAACAGTAAAACGTATCATTGCAACGAGCACAAAGGGAGATTATATTGCGCTTATTTTATTACTTATCGTAATGCTAGCAGGGCTTTCCTCAACGTTTTTAAACATCGACTCAAAAGGGTTTGATTATCGTACAACGATCGGTCCGTGGTTCCGAAGCCTCTTCATTTTCCAACCGAAAGTTGAATATATGATGGAAGTACCTGTATGGTTTAAAATTCATATTCTTGCAGGAATGGGGCTTTTCGCAGTATGGCCATTTACAAGACTAGTACATGTATTTAGTGCCCCAATTAAATATATAAGCCGTAGTTATGTAATTTACAGAAGACGTATTCCAAATGAATTGAAAAAATAATGTTGTTTTATATGTTTAGTAACTTATAAAGAAAGCCGAGATCTAATTGGAGACCTCGGCTTTCTTTATAGGTATAAGTATCTAAATAAGACGCTAATCAATACTACAAACAGAAGCAGAGCAATCTTCACAAGCAATTTCACGTTTTAAAAATTGTAAATCGTGGATTGTAATCTTTCCTTTATGAATAGAAATTGTACCTTGCTTTTTTAATTCATTTAACATTCGATTTACACTTTCGCGTGAAGTTGCACAGAAATTAGCAAGTTCTTGATTCGTTAACGGTAAATCGATGAGAATACCATTTTCTTTTAATACACCGTAACTATTTGTCATTCGAATGAGAGTAGAATAAAGGGCACCTTTTTTGCCGTGTAATACTAAATCTCGGAACTTCGTTTGCATTCTTCTTAAATGTTCACTAATCCATTTCATAAATTCAAATACAAGTGCGGGCTTTTGGAGTAATTCTCTTTCTAACGCTTCACGCTTTATAACGCCTACTTCAACATCTTCAAGGCATTTTGAATTTAATAAATACTTCGCATCGTCCGTGAACAATGTTAATTCTCCAATAATGTCATATGCTGAACAAATTCGAAGTGTTAATTCTTGTCCGTCAGCACTAAGTTTACTAATTTGTACTTTTCCTGAGTGGATAATATAGAGTTCGGTTGCCTCCATACCTTCTTGAAAAATAAAACTACCTTTTTTTATCTGCATTTTATATTCAACAGATGCAAGTAATTCCTTTAAATCTTGAGATAATTTCATACTGTTTGTCACAGCAATCACCTTTCTTCTTATAAGCAATCCATTTCCTATTTTGAGTGTAAGTATGCTGGAAATGCAAGAGATATTTGAAAAATATAGTGAAATTTCAATGACCGTAAGGAGTAGGCACTGAAGATGTGAACAAAATTCGAACGGATTTGTGAAGAATTTTTGAATGGGGAAAGTGATGTGAGAAAAGTCACATTGAATATGTAGCTTCTTTTTTATAATAAAGACAAATGAAAAATTGAAAACTTACTAAGGATTGCAGCAGAAAAGAAGGGATATAGATGCACGAGAAAATGAAAGATTCTTTAGAACGTCCACTTCAAGATTTACGTATTTCAGTTATGGATCGTTGTAATTTTAGGTGCACATACTGTATGCCTGCTGAAGTGTTCGGATCTGATTACGCTTTTTTACAGGAAGAGTTTTTATTAACTTTTAATGAAATAGAAAGACTAGCTAGATTATTTATAAGTATGGGAGTTGAAAAAATTAGACTTACTGGCGGTGAACCGTTATTGCGTAAAGACTTACCGAAGTTAATCGCTAGACTTACAAAGCTAGAAGGTTTAAAAGACATTGGGCTCACAACAAACGGAATTCATTTAGCAAAACAAGCTAAGGCGCTAAAAGACGCGGGATTAAAGCGTGTAAATATTAGTTTAGATGCGATAGAGGATCACGTCTTCCAAAAAATTAACGGAAGAAATGTAAGTACAAAACCTGTACTGAAAGGAATTGAAGCAGCGAAGGCAGCTGGATTAGAAGTAAAGGTAAATATGGTCGTAAAAAAAGGAATGAATGATAGTCAAATTCTTCCTATGGCTCAGTATTTTAAAGAACAAGAAATACAGTTACGTTTCATTGAGTTTATGGATGTTGGCAGTACGAACGGATGGAACTTTGAACAAGTTATTACGAAGGAACAATTAATAGAGAAGATTAATCGCGTATATCCGATTGAGCCTGTTCAATCTCGTTACTTTGGAGAAGTTGCGAAATTGTATCGATATGTAGGGAGCGATGCCGAAGTTGGATTTATTACTTCAGTATCTGAGTCATTTTGTTCTTCTTGTACGAGAGCTCGTATTTCGGCAGACGGCAAGTTTTATACGTGCTTATTTGGAGAAAAAGGAACGGATTTGCGAACGCTTCTTCGAGAAAATATTTCGGATGCCTCACTATTAAAAATTTTACAACATACATGGCGATATAGAACAGATCGATATTCAGATGAAAGAACGGTGGAAAGTACAAATAAACGTCCAAAAGTTGAAATGTCATACATTGGCGGATAGCGAAAGGAGGATTCTCTATGCAAGAGCGATATTCAAGGCAAGTATTGTTTTCTGGAATTGGTGAAATGGGACAAAGCAAAATAAGCGAAAAGCAAGTGCTCCTAATCGGTGCGGGTGCACTAGGAGCTGCAAATGCGGAAGCGCTCGTTAGGATGGGAATTGGGAAATTGACAATTGCCGATCGTGACTACGTCGAATGGAGTAATTTACAGCGGCAACAGTTATATACAGAAGAAGATGCAAAGCATTGTAAACCGAAAGCAATTGCAGCGGCAGAACATTTAAGAAAGATTAATTCTGAAGTGGAAATTGTACCAGTTGTAACGGATGTCACAATGCAAGAAATAGAAGAGTTAACAAAAGAAGTGGAGCTCATATTAGATGCGACTGACAATTTTGATACGCGCCTACTTATAAATGACATTTCACAAAAAGAAAATATACCTTGGATATACGGTGGATGCATTGGAAGTTACGGTGTAACGTATACAATTCTTCCTGGGAAAACACCATGTTTTCGCTGTCTAATGAATCATCCTATGGGCGGTGCAACATGCGATACAGCCGGAATTATTCAGCCAGCTGTACAGATGGTTGTTGCTCACCAAGTGACAGAGGCGATGAAAATATTGGTGGATGATTATGAGTCACTAAGAGGAACGATGTTATCATTTGATATTTGGAACAATCAATATCTCTCATTAAAAGTAAATAGACAGAAAAAAAGTACATGTCCATCTTGTGGGAAATCACGAACGTATCCAAGTCTAGCATTTGAAGCGCAGATGAAAACTGAAGTGCTATGCGGACGGAATACAGTTCAAATCCGTTCAGGAATAAAGAGAGATCTTAATTTAAACGAAATTCAAAAACGATTACAAAAAAGTGTACATGTCCAAAAAACGCCTTACTTACTATCATTTCTAATTGATAAATATCGTTTCGTTTTATTTACAGACGGTAGGGCATTTATTCATGGAACAAATGATGTGAAAATAGCAAAACGATTATACGCAAAATATATAGGATGAACAGAAAGAGCGTTGTCCCTTATTAAAACGAGGTGAAAAAGAATGTTAGAAAAACGTATACCAATTCCGGTGGCAGAAGCAGTGGCACGTGTAATGAAATACGCTCATCAAGGTGAAATAGAAGAGGTCTCTCTTATAGAAAGTTACGGAAGAATTCTTGGAGAAGATGTTATTGCAGATCATGATGTCCCTCATTTTGATCGCTCTCCATACGACGGGTTTGCGATTCGAGCAGAAGATACAAAAGAAGCAAGTAGCAGTAATCCCATTCTGTTTGAAGGGATTGGTGAAATTGGAGCCGGTTTTGTTTTTACAGAAGAAGTGAAAGCATTTCAAGCTGTCCGTATTATGACAGGAGCCGCAATTCCGAAAGGGTGTAATGCAGTTGTTATGTTAGAGCTAACAGAAGGGTTTGAAGAAAATGAAAAGACTTATATGAAATTGAAACGTTCCTTTATTGCTGGGGATAACATTTCTTTTAAAGGAGAGGATGTAAAACAAAATACCATCCTTGTGAAAAAAGGGACTGTTATTAACCCTGGAGTAGTGGCGCTTCTTTCAACGTTTGGTTATAGTACCGTTCACGTTGTAAAACAGCCGGTTATTGGAATTGTAACGACAGGAAGTGAACTGCTTGAAGTACATGAACAATTAAAGCCAGGGAAGATTCGAAATAGTAACTCCTATATGATAGCTGCTCAAGTTGAACGAGCGGGCGGGGTTGTACAGTATTATGGACAATTCGCTGACGATTTTGAGACATGTTATAACACTGTGAAAAAAGCGATAAAAGAAGTCGATATTTTAATTACAACTGGTGGCGTTTCGGTAGGAGACTATGACTATTTACCTGCTATTTATGAGAGATTACGAGCTAATATACTTTTTAACAAAATAGCGATGCGACCAGGAAGTGTGACAACTGTAGCTGAGCTAGAAGGAAAACTATTATTTGGTCTATCTGGTAATCCTTCTGCTTGTTATGTCGGATGTGAATTATATGTTCGACCAGTTATTGGAACATACTTGCATAGGAAAAATCCGCACGTATATCGTGCAGAGGCAATATTACAGAAAGACTTTCTGAAAGCAAACCCATTTACTCGTTTTGTAAGAGGGAAAGTGGAAATTGTAGATGGAACATTGCAAGCAACACCAGTTGGTTTAGATAAATCTAGTGCAATTTCTTCACTTGCAGAGGCGAATGCATGTATCGTCCTGCCGGGAGGAACGAGAGGATTTGAAGCAGGAATAACTGTTTCGGTACTGTTATTAGAATCAAGCGCCGGAAGTGAGTGGCCGTGGGAAGAACCGCTTCGATCATACAAATAATAGAAAAAATAGATTGCTAACTTATACAAAGATAAGAGGTGCAAGATGACACATACGTATTATGAAGTAATTGATACACCTATTTCAATTGAAGAAGTTACAAACAAAGTAATTCGTCGTGAGTGTGGCGCAGTTACTACTTTCATTGGTACTGTTAGAGAATTTACGAAAGGCCGTCGTACGCTATATTTAGAATATGTAGTATATAAAACGATGGCAGAAAGACAGCTTGAAAAAATTGGTACTGAAGTAGGAGAGAGGTGGCCTGGGACATTTGTCGCCATTACACATCGCATTGGTACATTACAAATTTCTGATCTTGCTGTTGTCGTGGCTGTTTCTACACAACACCGGAAAGCTGCCTATGAGGCGAACGAATATATTATGGGACGTATAAAACAAATTGTTCCGATTTGGAAAAAAGAGTTTTGGGAAGATGGTGAGTCATGGATAGGTGATCAGTTAGAGAAGGTAGCGTATGCAAATGGTGAGCCTGGAAAGGAGATGAGAATATGATTGAAGTACTATTATTTGCACATTTACAAGAAGAAGCAAGTAAGCCGTCCTTGCACATAGATTATGAAAATATTACGGTTGCTGAACTAAAGGAAGTCCTTATTACGAAATACAACGTAGCAATTTCAAGTGAGATAATGGTCGCTATAAATGAAGAGTATGCAAATGAGGATGATATCATTCAAACTGGCGATGTCGTAGCAATGATTCCGCCAGTAAGTGGTGGTTGATTCTTTTCAGCCTAATCATGTTAGGACGTGATTAGGCTGGAGGGAATGAATATAACTATGCATACATAGGAGGGAACAGGATGAAAGGTCCTAATTTTCAATTAAGTTTACAAACTTCTAATCTAGTTATCGGTTTTATGGTATGGGTCATTTTATCATCATTAATGCCTTATATTAAAGCGGATATTCCATTAACTGCGGGACAAATTTCTATGGTAACAGCAGTACCAGTTATTTTAGGTTCTGTTCTTCGCATTCCAATTGGTTATTGGACAAATCGTTTCGGAGCAAGAAAATTATTCTTTATTAGTTTTATTCTATTATTATTTCCTGTCTTTTATATTAGTGTTGCCAATTCAATGATGGATTTAATTATTGGTGGCTTATTCGTCGGAATCGGTGGGGCCGTATTCTCCGTAGGGGTAACTTCTTTACCGAAATACTTTCCGAAAGAGAGTCACGGTTTTGTAAATGGTATTTACGGTGTCGGTAACGCCGGAACAGCAATTACTTCGTTTTTAGCACCTGTCATTGCAACTTCAGTTGGCTGGAGAACGACAGTACAGTGTTATTTAGTTTTACTTGCAGCATTTGCACTTATGAACTTTTTATTAGGTGATCGTAAGGAGAAAAAGGTGAATACACCATTAATGGAACAAATAAAAGGTGTATATAAAAATGAAAAACTTTGGTTTTTATGTATCTTTTACTTTTTAACATTCGGATCATTTGTCGCATTTACAGTATACTTACCAAACTTTTTAGTATCTCACTTCGGATTAGAAAAAGTAGATGCAGGTATGCGGACAGCCGGATTCATCGTACTCGCAACAATGATGCGTCCGATTGGTGGTTGGCTTGGTGATAAGTTTAACCCGTTTAAAATATTAATCTTCGTATTTATCGGTTTAACACTTTCAGGTATTATTTTATCATTTATGCCTAGTATGAACGTGTATACTTTTGGTTGCCTACTAGTCGCATTTTGTGCAGGGATTGGTAATGGTACAATCTTCAAACTCGTTCCAATGTACTTCTCTGAACAAGCTGGTATTGTAAATGGACTCGTTTCAGCTTTAGGTGGACTAGGAGGGTTCTTCCCGCCCCTAATTTTAACTTTACTATTCCAACTAACAGGTCATTATGCAATTGGATTTATGGCATTATCAGAAGTCGCACTTGCTTGTTTAATCATTACAGTATGGATGTATAGTCAAGAAAAGCTGTTAGTGATGTTAAAGAATCATTAATAAAGAAAAAGACCCCTCCTAAAGTAATCTAGGAGGGTTCTTTTAGTAATAGGCTTCGATATGTTTTTTATTGCTAGCTTAACAAACACTTGTATTCTAAAATAATGTGGTTTGAAAATGAAAAACAGAAGTTTTATGGAATTTTATGTTAAAATATAGATATCAGAAGTTATTCAATTAAAGGGTCAGTTAAAGAAATTTTAAATCTCTTCCAAAGATCGAACTAATTTTTAGCATACAAATATTTAATCGGATCGGGGGTGTTTAGATGAAAAAACTATATAAGTCCACTCAAGATAAACAAGTATCAGGTGTATTAGGTGGTTTAAGCGACAAGTATGGAATTGATGTAAGTATTCTTCGCATAGTAACTGCATTATCAGCTTTTTTTACTAGTGGATTTACAGTGTTACTTTATATAATTGCTGCAATTGTTTTGCCTACGGATAAAGAAATTAAGGGATAAATGTATGACCTTAAACCTAATTCTACAATCAGGAACTTTAAAGAAACGAGTAGATAAAGGCATTCCGCTTCTTACACGTTTAGCGTACTAGAAAGAGGCTTCCTTTGGTCAGCTTGCTTTTGTAGGGATGGGAGTATTAAGTAAGAGTGTTATGAGATTTTTACGCTAAGGGGGATGATTCTAAGTTGAATAAACGGAATATTAGAACGACAGTTTCAGGAGATTTGATTGTTACCCATCTAATTGGCCAGATTAATACAGAGGATGTGTATGAATGGTTTAATGGTTTTGAACAGGTTTGTCAGCAATTTATTTCTGAGGGGCGGAAATACAAATTATTGGTAGATAGAAAAGGATACAAGCCAACTCATTTTTCTGTTCAAAAAGCATGGAAAGATAAGTTCTTCAATGAAACCATTTTGAATCATAGTAAGGCAATTGCATTTTTTCTTGAAGAAGGGGAGATACTGAATTATTTGCAACAATCCAATACGAAAGAATCTGTGAAATTTTTTGATGATTATGAACAAGCGCTAATTTGGTTGGATGAATACCCAATATAAAAAACTGAATGGAACGAGTTGCTCGTAATGTTGCAGTTATCATAACATTTACTGGTTTACAAGTTGCCAACACCATTCAATATCTTCGCAGATTGCCTGTGCAGTTTCAAAAAAGAAACCAAAACAAAAAGAACAAACGCTTCTAAAAAACGTTTGTCCAAAGGTAATTACTATTTTAGCTAAGAAATAGATTATTATTTGTGAGTACGAGAAAGCTTTTTTACAAGTTTAGGAAGTATAGATGTTAGTTCCTGCTTCAAACGCTTCGTAAACGATGGATCTTTACCTGAAGTTGAAATAGTGACAACATATTCATCATGTCGGATGACACCAGGTGTGTGAAACGATGATTCTGCACCATCACTTACAACGTTAACCCACTGGAAATCATGGGCGGCCTGTTTGACCATCATATTTATAGCATGTTGATTTGTAGTTGCATAAATAAGATGAGCATCTTTAATATCGTCATTACTAAAAGTTTTTTGCTTCCAAGTAATATAAGGTAGTTCTTTCATTTCCTTGCAAATTTCTGGGCTGACAACGGTGACAAAAGCGCCTGTATCTTTTAATCCAGACGCTTTTCGATATGCGATTTTACCTCCACCAATGATAACGACCACTTTATTATGTAGATTAAACATAAGAGGATACATGTTATACATACACACATTCCTCCATTCGTTCTAGTAATGTTAATTTCATATATGTATCAAACTGAAGGCAATTGCAAGTTGTAACGTGATCGTATTTTTTTGTATGCAACTTAATTTTTTGAAGCAATAATCCAGTAAAGAGAAGGTACGGCATGACATATACATGGGATGCAGTCGATGTTATAGTCTTGAGCTCAGCAGTAAAAGTGGGCATTCCTTTCGTTAAAAAGGAACAACATACTGGCATACCGAGTTTTCGTTCGACAGTTGCTCCGATTTGTTGTAACTCATGTATCGGCTGGGGGTCACTACTACCTCTCCCTACGAGTAAAACACTACTACTTTGCATTGGAATAGTTTCACGTATTCTTTTTACTACAAGTTCAACCATATGTGGATGTGTACTAAAAGGTTGTACAACTGAAAATGTTATATGTGGATATTGCTTTTGTATTTTTTCTATCTCAAAAGGAATATCACGTTTATAGTGAGCTGCTGCAAATAATAAAACAGGTACAATCATTATTTCAGTTGCTCCCTCTAGTATCGTTTCTGTAATGGCATCTTGAATGGTAGGTGTCGTTAGTTCAAGAAAAGCTATTTTTTGACTCCTTTCGTTACGTTCTTTCATAACAGATTGAATAAAGTGAATGAATTGTTCATTACCTTCTCGCAGGCGACTACCGTGTCCAACATATACAATTCCTTTCATCGTACCACCAAATCTTTCTTCATAATCATGTCTTGTAATTGCTCATCTACATTATGAAAACCGACTTTATTCGCATAGTGTAAAGTTGGAATATCGGTATACGAGAAGGGAAGAGTAAGAATATCGATAAAGCCAAGTCGTTTTATTTCTGATAAAAATGTATCAATTGAGGCACGCCCTTCAAACACAATGCTATCCCATGAGAATTCAGAAAGCATACGAGAATGGACTTCATCGAAACGATGATCAATTGTATACGCATGAGTCATCATATATGAACCGGCACCAATTTTCTCTTGAATAAAAGCAATTCGATTAATATTTCTACCTAAATAAACAGTTGTATCGGAAGAGAACTCTGCTTGTTTACTTAGTAGCCCATATTGCATAAGTTTTTCTTGAGTGGCAACGTTCAAAGATTGCAGTTTCGCCTGTAAGGAACGAATATCTTTCTGATGTTTACTACATGATCGCATCAATATTTCTACACTTTCAGCTGAACAAAAAACAAGGCGATCAACGTTAAAAATTTCATTGATTTGTTCAAGTGTTAATGTGTATTCTGCTTTTTTGAAAGTAGGAATTTGATATATTTCTGCACCGGCTTCTTGTAACTTTTGCTTCATTGAACTTGTTTTATTCGTTGCGGATGCAAATAAAACTTTTTTACCATGTAATGGTTTACGTTCTTTCCAAGCGATTTGATTACGTAAGGAAACGACATCACCAACAATTGTCATGGATGGATTTGAAATATTCTCGTTTTTGACGATAGGAACAATGGTTGAAAGTGTTCCTGTGACAACGCGCTGCTTTCCGGTTGTACCCCATTCAATGACGGCTACTGGCGTATCTTTTTTCTTTCCTGCTTGTAGTAAGTTTTCACAAATTGTAGGTAAGTTTTTTATACCCATGTAGTAGGCAATTGTGTCGCTATTGTGGGATGAATTATATTTTCCATGATCGGTTAAAGGCCCTTTTGCATGCCCAGTTAATAAAGTGACGCTATTACTGTAGTTGCGGTGGGTGAGGGGGATACCTGCATAGCTACTAGCGGCGATGCTAGATGTAATACCTGGTATGATTTCATATGGAACGTTCGCTGCTGCTAAAGTTTCTGCTTCTTCACCAACGCGGCCAAAAATAGATGGATCTCCGCCCTTTAATCGGACAACGATTTTTCCTTCTTGTGCGAATTGAAGGAGGTGGGCGTTAATCATTTCTTGTCGCATAATATGATTCTTTGGCATTTTGCCGCAATAAATAAGTTCACATGTTTCTTTTGTATAACTAAGAAAGAAAGGGTTTAATAAACGGTCATATAAAACGATATCTGCACGCTTTAAACAATCTATCGCTTTCTTTATAATAAGCCCTTCATCACCTGGTCCTGCACCAACTAAATATACATATCCGTTCATCATCGCACCTCTTCTATTTTTATTTAAAAGGAAGCCAGAGGAGGCTTCCTTTCGAAAATTACATGTATAAATAAATGTCACCATCAATAACTTCTACTTCGTATGTTTGAATACAGCCGTCATCAGGTTTTTGAACTTCACCTGTTAGTAATGAAATTTTCCAATCATGCAGTGGACAAAAGACGAATTCTCCAGATACAATTCCTTCTGCTAACGGTCCGTTTTTATGAGGACAACGATTTTCTACAGCTCGAATATCTCCATTTGAAAGGCGGAATAGGGCGATAGACATACCTTTCATTTGCACTTCTTTACCGATTTGAATAGGAAGGTCTTCCGCACGCATAACTTTTATTTTTTCTTTCGTTTGTATCATATAGATCACAGCTCCTTATTTCACAGTTTCTACTTCATACATCGCTTTTAATGACTTCGTTTCTAGTGCTTGTCCCCACGCTTCCGTATATGTGCTACGAGCTGTTTGGAAGCGTTCATTTAGCGTAGTCACCATACTTGCATCTTGTAGTATTTCTTTTATGTGATCGAAACCTAAACGTTCTGTCCAGTAGGCAGTACGCTCTCCGTAAATACCAGTTTCACGATAATATTGCATGTAAGCTGTAGCGATGCGAAGGACATCACCTTCAGTAGGGACAATCATTACAAAATCAGCTTCGCGTACTTCTGTACCACCATTTCCACCAATATAAAGTTGGTATCCATTTTCGACACAAACAACGCCAAAATCTTTCGTCAGTACTTCCGCACAGTTACGCGGACAACCCGTTACACCCATCTTCATTTTATGGGGTGTATCTACCATTTCTAATGATTGTTCAAGGAGCATACCAAGTCCTAATGAATCTTTCGTACCGAAACGGCAGAAGCGAGAACCAACACATGATTTTACATTACGAAGCGATTTTGAATACGCATACCCCGAAGTCATATGTAAGTCAGCCCATACGTTAGGTAAATCTTGTTTTTTCACACCATATAAGCCGATTCGACTCGCACCTGTAATTTTCACAAGAGGGACGTCATATTTTTTCGCAACTTCAGCAATTTTCATTAAATCATCAGCTGTTGTAACGCCTCCGTACATACGTGGAATAACAGAAAATGTACCATCGTGCTGAATGTTACCATTCATTCTTTCATTAACGAAACGAGATGATTTATCATCTTCATATTCTTCTGGAATCGCCATCCGTAAGTAGTAATTTAAAGCAGGGCGACATTTTGAACAGCCGTCTTCATGTGCAAAACCAAGAACATTGCGTACTTCTTTTGGAGATTTTAAGCCTTTCTCGTGAATGGCGGCTACGACTTCATCACGTGATAAAGTTGTACATCCGCACATACCAGCAGACTGCGCAGAAGCATCAAAAGCATCTCCGAGTGTATGAGATAAAACTTGTTCCACAAGCGGACGACATTTACCACAAGATCCTGCGGCTTTCGTGCAGCCTTTTACTTCTTCAAAAGTAGTTAACTCTTGCTCTAAAATGGCATGAACGATTGTACCTTTCGTAACACCATTACATCCACAAATCGTGTCATCTGCACTCATTGTAGCAACGTCAAGTTCACTTTCTTCACCAGCTTTGTGAAGAAGGGAAGCGGCTGTATATTCTTGTATATCCTCTTCTTTCTTTAACATGCTAAAGAGGCGTGTGCCATCAGCTGTGTCACCATATAAAACGATACCGACGACTTTATTATCACGAATTAATACTTTTTTATAGGAACGTTTACATTCATCAAATATTGAAATTGCTTTCGTCTGATCATCTTCATAAATTTGGCCAGCAGAGAATAAATCACAACCAGCAACTTTTAATTGCGTACCGACGATACTGCCCGTATATCCATCAGTTTGTAAATTCGTTATATGTTTCGCTAATATTGCGCCTTGTTCATAAAGAGGGGCAACAAGTCCATATGCGATACCATCATGTTCTGCACATTCGCCAACTGCATAAATGGATTCATCATTTGTAAGCATGTAGTCATTGACTACAATGCCTCGATTGACAATGAGACCAGCATCTCTTGCTATTTTCGTATTTGGTCGTATTCCGACAGCCATTACGATTAAATCACAATCTACAACTTCACCATCTTCAAATTGAATGCCCTCAACATAGTCTGTACCAAGAATTTTTACAGTTTTCTTTTCCATTAAAAACTTCATGCCTTGTGCTTCTAAATCTTCACGCAATAGAGAAGCTGCTTTCGTATCTAGTTGTTGCTCCATTAAGCTAGGCATTAAATGAACAACATGTACGTCCATTCCTAAGTCAATTAGACCTCTTGCGGCTTCTAAACCGAGTAACCCGCCACCAATGACAACGGCCTTTTTCTTTTCTTTAGCGGTATCTATCATAAATTGTGTATCTTCAATAGTTCGAAATCCTGTTACACCAGGAAGTGTGGAACCTTCAACAGGTAAAATAAAAGCACTAGAACCTGTTGCTATAATGAGCTTGTCATATGTAAGAGTATGATTTTTTTCTGTAGTAATAATTTTTTCTTCTCGGTTAATACTTTGAACTCTTTCGTTTGTATACAAAGTTATTTCGTTTTCATCGTACCAACTATATTCATTCATAATGATATCTTGCATATTTGTTTTGCCTTGTAAAACATGAGAGAGCATAATACGGTTGTAGTTTGGATGCGGTTCATCTCCAAAAATAGTAATCTCATATGAATCACTATCATGTTTTAATATTTCTTCCATACAGCGTATGCCAGCCATACCATTTCCGATCATCACTAAACGTTTTTTCATTTTCGTTTCCCCTTTTTATGTGAAATGTTGAACAAAGGATTATATTTCTATTATAGAAAATCAAAAAAGGGGGAGATGTGATATTTATCACACTTCTATAATGATTCACAAATTATTAAAATTCGGGTTAATGTGAAGGGGAGAAGTGTGGATGTTATTCACGTAATGAAAAAGCAGGACATGAGTAGAAATACTCATGTCCTGCTTTTATTTATGCTCTTGTAATTGCACGTGGAAATAAAATATTATTTTCTAAATGAATATGCTCAAATAAATCAGACTCTAGCGCTTCAAGACGTTGATAAACAAGTCGATAAGTGCCGCAAGCTCCTTCTGGCGGCGTAAAGTCATTTGTCACTTTACGAAGTTCTTTTATAATATTTCCGGCGTGGCTATGTTCATTTTCCAACTCATCTACTACCTTGCTTAACTTTTCATAGTTTTCATCAGTTGGATTTTGTTCAAATTCTAAAATTAATGGAAAATCTTCCGTTTCTTCTTTAATTAAATGCTGTTCTAATTCCATTTTAAGTTCATGAAACAGCTTATGAATTTGAGCTAAATGAGGTTGATTTGCTCCATGAACGCGTAATACTTTCGTCACATATGGACTTAACTGCGGTAACTCTTCATTTAAATAACGATGATGCTTATGAATTACATAATCAATCAATTCACGATAAGAAGCATTTTTCCAATCAATTTCAGATTCATTTAATCGTTTCGTATTATGATAAAGTGTATTTAACTTTGTAATTACTTCAGAAGCCGATAAATTTCTTTCATGAATTGCATCAATAAGCGGCTTATTACCACCACAACAAAAATCTATTCTATAAGATTTAAAAAGATCACTAGCTTTCGGAAATTGTGTAACAATCTCACCAACAATTGAAGTTTCAGTAAATGTATGTTCCATATGAATGCCTCCATAAAGTTTAAATGTAATATCTAAATTAAGAATAGCGATAAATGAAAAACAATGTGGTGATTGAAATCACTTATTATGTGTCTGATTTGAGAATAATAAAATGAGTTTTATAAAAGGAAGAGGGAGGGGAGGTAAATAGTTGCAATACTATGTAATAAAAAAAGAAGCTTACTAGAAGCTTCTTTTTTTATTACTATTTTTCACATGCGACTCCATCACCATCACGATCAAGTTTAGAACTATAACCTGGTTGGTCTCTATATAAAGGAGCTTTCCCAGCACTTCTAACTGCGGCACAATTTGCGTAAGTTACATTACTATTGATACTTACAGCAGGTTGTGTTTGAGCTTGCTGTGCTTTTTTCTGTTCCTCTTGTTGTTTACGAGCTTGCTCATCAGCCTGGCGTTTTTGTTCCTCTTGTTGTTTACGAGCTTGCTCATCAGCCTGGCGTTTTTGTTCCTCTTGTTGTTTACGAGCTTGCTCATCAGCCTGGCGTTTTTGTTCCTCTTGTTGTTTACGAGCTTGCTCATCAGCCTGACGTTTTTGCTCTTCTTGTTGTTTACGAGCTTGTTCATCAGCTAGACGTTTTTGCTCTTCTTGTTGTTTGCGAGCTTGCTCATCAGCTAGACGTTTTTGCTCTTCTTGTTGTTTGCGAGCTTGTTCATCGGCTAGACGTTTTTCATCCTCTTGCTTACGAGCTTGTTCATCGGCTAGACGCTTCTCATCTTCTTGCTTTTGAGTTTTCTCGTCCGCTTCTTTCTTTTTATCATCTTTTTTCTCTGCATTATTAGAAGCGACTTGTTTATTTGTTGCTGTCGTCTTTTCAGAAGAAGGAGCTGAAATACTTGATAATGCAACAAAAATGACAAATAAAATAGCAGTGATAATAAATTGTTTTTTTGCTACACCTGTCTTTTTAATTACGGATAAGATTGCTAGAATAAGGAAAAAAATAAATAAAATTAAACTTAAAGTAGCAAAAAAATCGATGACTGGGTGTTCAGATTTTGTAGTGCCCATTCCTGTTAAGAGAATTGAAATCATAAAAAGAATAACGGTAGGACGACCATATTGTTTTGCTTTTCCATTTTTCTTAAAGAATGAAATGATACATAGAATTAAAAGAATAAAAGCAATAAAAAATAAAGCTGCACCAATATTACTCAAAATCGCCATTTTTATACCTCCATTTGTAAGATTTTCACTATTGATTATATAGGAACTTATTGGATATTACACGATTTATATAAATTTAGAAAATTAGTATTTTTAATAGATTTATAAATATTTATTTTATATATAAGGAAAAATAGATATATTTCCTATTACATTTTTAAGGAGAATTCATAAAGTATAATATAACGATTGAAAGGGGGGGTTAAATGGAATTTCAATTATTGATAACTTGTATATTACAAGAAGGTAATGCTTTCTTTTTAGTAACGAAAGTAGACGATGTTATTACGTTAAAAGTACCGATTACTGCGGGAGTAGCAGGTTTATTCTTAGCTTTAGGTGTACCAAGATGTTCTTAATTTAAGTTTCTAGAGTAGAAGGGAAGGGATATACCTTTCTCTTCTACTCTTACATAATATGATTATGTAAACTAAAATATTGTTTTGTAATAGCACGTTTAAAATGGACATGCATATACTATAATGTTTCATTGGATGTTAGTGATGAAAGGTAGTTTTCACACGTGCATGTAATGATGTTCATTAAGTTATGAAATTAAAGAGGTGCTATTATATATGAAAAGAAGAACATTGGATATTCCAGTTACATTGCGAAGAGAGTGGTTTTTAATAGAATTAGCCCATTTAACGAAAAAATATGGAATTGAAATTGCAACTAGCAAAATGGAAGCTGCACCGTTTTTAAGAGATCAAGTTACGGAATCAAAAATAGGATCAGGCCTCCAATATGATAAATATGATGATGAGTATATCATTGATTTATAAGAAAGAAGCTGCGTATAAAAGGTTATGAAATAGACCTTTTATACGCAGCTTTTTTAGCTGGAAATATGTTGAGAAATTTTTAATGAGCTTAATAGGAAAAGGAATGAATAAATGTTGAGAGAATAACGTTTCATAAGAAAGGACAGTTACTATTTATTTCACCTGCAAAAATAACTAGAGTAAAAATAGTGCTTCCTTTTAAAAAAGGGGGGAATGTTAATGAGGATTTTGAAAAGGTGCATGTTATTACTTCTCGCATTTTTTATTATGACTCCGATGGCTGTTAGTACGAAGGTAGGGGCGGAGGAAGTAAAAGAAATTAAAACGGGATTTCCTGATACAGAAGTATTTACACCTGGAGAATGGTTTTTAGGTCAAAAACCTGCTAATTATGATGAGAATAAGCCTCCAATTCTTTTTGTACAAGGAAGGAATGGGAATGCTGATAGTTGGTATGGAAAGACAGTGTATCACGATATAAATGATATGTATGACTATGCTTTGAAAGCAGGCTATCAAACAGTATTTATACAATTATATGATGCTGCTGGGAAAGGGTCAGCTAGTCAGTGGGACAACGGAAAATTGTTAGCACAAAAATTAGAAGAAATATATAATCACTTCGGTAAAAAAGTTAATATTGTAGCACATAGTAAAGGCGGTATCGATACACAGGCTGCATTAGTAGGATATGGTGCAAATCGATTTGTAGGAAATGTTATTACGCTTGCGACGCCACATCATGGCTCAAATTTAGCGGACTTATCATATAGTTGGTGGGCAGGATGGCTGACTTCTATATTAGGTCAAAAAGATGATGGTACGTACTCATTACAAATGGGCGAAATGGCAAAATTTCGTTCAACGATTGATAATAATCCAGCAGCTAAATTAAACCGTTACTATACGGCTACTGGGACTAGCTGGGGACCAGTATTTTCTGCGCTATCTATGGGCGGGTTATATTTGTCATCATACGGTTCAAATGATGGACTAGTAAATGAGTGGAGTGCTAAGCTGCCATATGGAACGCATTTATTTACAGATTCCAGATTTGATCATGATAATATACGAAAAGGATCTGCTGTTTTCTCTCGAATTGAACCATATTTACGTACAGCAAGTGTAGCCGTACCAGCTTTAGTAGCATCCAGCACTAGTTCAAATGAAAATATAGAACAATTAAATACAACTTCAAATCAAAACATATTAGGAGGAGAATTGCCACAAAATCAGTGGATAGAGCAAACTGTTACGGTTGATAAAAAAGCTGAAGGAATAGTTTCTATCTTAACAGCGTCTTCTGATGTAGAAGTACAAATGATGTCTCCAAAAGGAAAAATGTATACAAATAAGGATAGCGTTATTACTACTGGTGAAGGTGAATCTTTCTTTGGTGGTGCGACAATTAGAACATTTAAATTTGATAAAATGGATGTAGGAGAATGGAAAGTTAAAATGATGGCGAAGCAGTCGAAAGATGCATTTCTAATTGTAAGCGATTACAATAGTGGTGCACCATTTGTTCTCCAAATGCCTACAAAAGTTAAAGTGAATAAATCTGAGTATAAACTGAAAAAATCACCTGTGGCACCTGAAATGAAAGGGGATCTTTCTATAACAGTAAGAGTAGTTAATAAAGAAGGGAAACTAGTCTCTGAATACAATGAATTACAAAAGGGTAATAACAATACGTTTACTGGTGCTTTGAAGGACATAAAGCAACCAGGAGTATATAACGTTACGATGGATATAAAAGGGACGAATAAAGAAGGACAACCGTATAATCGTACAATTGTTAAGTCGGTTTATGTGGAGAAGTAAGAAAGAATGAGGGGTTTTTAATATAAAAAGTACCGAACTTTTGTAGTAGAAGAGTTCGGTACTTTTTTCATGTTTATTAGATTAACAGAAACGTACAATGGAATTTATGTTTGATTATAGGAATCAAAAGAGCATTATTCAATAAAAAAAGATGCTGAAATAGCATCTGAATGTGAAGAGGATTATTAACTTAGTTTTATAACTGTTAATTCAACTGAATTAATACCATTATCACAAGTTGCAATACTTTGACGATTAAAACCACTATTATTTTTCAGTTGAAGAGTGGAATTAGCTGTCACTGTAACAATCGTTTCGCCTGCTAGTTGAAGACATTCGTTATTTGATGAAGTATTCATTTGGAAAGCGAAATCACCTTGACTATTAGCGAGTGGATTATTATTTAAAAATATAGTCATGACTGGAATATGTGGAAATACAGGATTTGAAGTAGTGTTAATCGTTGAAATGAAAGAAACTCTATAATCACCAGCTTGACTAAATTGTATAGTAGTAGGATTTAGTAAGGAAACTCCTCCTGCTATAGGGCCAACGTGATTAAATGGAAAAGGATCTCCAAAAGGAACAGTTATAAACTCAGTTTGCCAAAAAGTGCCGTATGCTGGACAGCTTTTTTTATGTGAATGGTCGCATGAACATTTTTTATAGGAACTAGAAGAGGAGTTGCATGAACATTTTTTATATGAACTGGAAGAAGAGTTACATGAACATTTTTTATTTGAATTTGAAGAATGATAGTATGAACCCAATATATTACCTCCTATTATGAATGAAGTGTATACTCATAGTATTTTATGCTTGTCTTATATAAAAGGTGATAGATTTGGAGTATAAAGTGCTAATACGATGAAATGTAGTAATAGAATAGTAGCTGTAACGATTTTGAAGAAGAAAAGGTTGATGTTTTGGTGGAAATATCAGTGGAATATCTTGAAAGATTGAAGTAAAGCGGGCACTCATATTTTACATGTGAAAGTAAAACCATTATCCTCAGTTGCAATGATGTGATCGTTTAAGTGAATGTCTATTTTTGAATGTTTGTATATTAGAGTTTATGGTTATTATCTTTTATTTACATAGTGGGGCAGGAAGAAGACGAAAAGTATCGAATGAATGTACATATGTAGCATTGTTTGCTTTTGGTGTGAATAGTAATAAAAGATACGTTGAAATATTTTAAACCGTAACAAAAGAGCAATTAAATAATAGAGGGAGCAACTTACATGGAAAATATATTAAAGGTATCTTCAAAATCAAAACCAAATTCAGTAGCAGGTGCAATAGCTGGTGTACTAAGAACAAGTGGCAATGTGGAAATTCAAGCGATTGGGGCGGGTTCTATAAATCAAGCGATTAAAGCAATTGCAATCGCAAGAGGATTTGTTGCTCCAAGTGGTATTGATTTGGCCTTTGTTCCAGCATTTCAAGAGGTTACTATTAATGATCAAGAAAGAACGGCGATTAAATTAATTGTAGGTCCTAGAAGGAAAAGGTAACTGCAGTAATTCAGTATTGAAATGAAATTTAACATAACAAACAAAAAGTGTCACAAATGCTTATGAAATAGGCATTTGTGACACTTTTATAGTTTTGTGGGAATAAAAACCTCTAAAACTGCTCATTCTTCTCCCAAGATTCCACAATATAATGTGCAATCGTCGGGTTGAATCCTTTCCCAACTAAAAACATAATTGCAGCAACTTCTGTTAAAGCGTGTTTGTGTGATGTATGTTTTGCTTCATTTAAACCGTAATCTACCCAAGGTTTTACGAAATCTAGTACAGGTTTTTTTAAAGGTAAAAACTGTGTACCGACAACTTGTTGGATTTGTGGTTGTGTTGGTTCTGTAATTGGTCCAGGGGGTAAGATTTGTGGTTGTGTAATATCAAATGTTGGTCCAGGGGGTAAAATTTGTGGTTGTGTTAGATCAATTGTTGGTGGTTTAGGCGGTGAGACACGTGCATCGTAGTTTGGCTGGTACATTTGTTGTTGGTATTGCGGTTGTTGTGGCTGAGTTACGTATGGATTTTGTTGATATTGTTGTTCTTGATTTTGTGGTGTTACATATGGATTTTGCTGAAATTGTTGTTCTTGATTTTGCGGTGTTGCATATGGATTTTGAGGATATTCGTAATTTGGACGTGTGTCGTATGGATTTTGCTGAAATTGTTGTTCTTGATTTTGTGGTGCTACATATGGATTTTGTTGATATTCAGCTTCTTGATTTTGTGGTGTTGCGTATGGATGTTGTTCATATTGTTGCTCTTGTTCTTCATATTGTTCTGTGTATCTTTGTTCTTGTTGCTGAGGATAAAATGGTTGTTGTGGGTAAGGCGGTTGATTATTATAGAACATGTTTATTCCTCCTTCATGATGATGCCTACCACCCAGTGTATGGGCGGACAAGAAAATATGTGATGAAAAAATGCGGGCGTGTTACAATAAGTAACTGGGTGAAGATAAAATGACAAAACAAGAAAAGATTCAAAAAACAATTACTTTTGTAAAACATATTTTAGAAAAAGATGCGAGTGGGCATGATTGGTATCATATTGAGCGCGTACATAAACTGGCGATTTCTTTATCCGAGCAAGAAGGGGGAAATCGTTTTATAATTGAAATGGCAGCATTACTTCACGATGTGGCAGATGAGAAGTTAAATGAAAGTGAAGAAGCAGGAATGAAAAAAGTTTCTGATTGGTTAGAAGAGTTACATGTTGAAGAAGAGGAAAGTAAACATGTTCTTCATATCATCGCCAATATGTCTTATAAAGGTGGTCATAGCGGTAAAGTGGATTCACTTGAAGGGAAGCTTGTTCAAGATGCGGATCGCTTAGACGCTCTTGGAGCAATTGGAATAGCTCGCACATTTGCGTATGGTGGAGCGAAGGGGAGATTAATGTATGATCCAACTATTCCTCCGCGTGAAGTGATGACGAAAGATGAATATAGAAAAAATAACGATCCATCTTTAAATCATTTTTATGAAAAACTTTTAAAACTAAAAGACTTAATGAACACGAACGCAGCAAAACAAGAGGCTGAAGTTCGTCATCGTTATATGGAACAGTTTATTGAACAATTTATGAAAGAGTGGAATGCACAAATATGAAAATGTTAACTGTGGAAAACTTATCGAAATCATACGGAGAAAAACCGTTATTTGATGGATTATCATGTAGTATTACAGAAGGACAACGTGTCGGGATTATTGGTGTAAACGGTACTGGTAAATCGACATTATTAAAAATTATTGCAGGGTTAGAAACTCCTGATACAGGTGATATGACGCATTCACGTGGGTATACAATTAGTTATTTATCACAGCAACCAGAGTTTGATGAAAAACTAACAGTATTAGAGCAAGTGTTCCATGGTGATACACCTTTAATTCGTCTTCTTCGTGATTATGAACAATCGTTATTAAATATCGAAAAAAATCCAAGTAATGAAAAAGTACAGGAACAATTATTTGCAGTGCAGCAACGTATGGATGCGATGAGTGCATGGGAAGCAAATGCGAGTGCAAAATCGTTATTAACGAAATTAGGAATTACTGATTTTACAGCAACTGTTGGAAACCTATCTGGTGGACAAAAAAAGCGTATTGCAATGGCGCAATGTTTTATTGAAACACCTGATTTATTAATTTTGGATGAGCCTACGAACCATCTTGACCATGAGACAGTTGAATGGTTGGAAGAATATTTAGCAAGATATAATGGTGCCGTATTACTTGTAACACATGATCGTTATTTCTTAGATCGTGTGACAAACCGTATTTTTGAATTAGACAATGGTAAACTATATAGTTACGAAGGAAACTATAGTACATTTTTAGAAGCGAAAGCACTTCGTGAAGAACAAGAAATTGCGCAAGAATCAAAACGTCAAAACTTATATCGCCGCGAACTAGCATGGATTCGACGTGGTGCAAAAGCTCGTTCGACAAAGCAAAAAGCACGTATTCAACGATTTGATGAGTTAAAAGGTCAAGAAGGACCAGCTGCAAAACAGTCAGTTGATATTGCACTTAGCGGTAGCCGCCTTGGGAAAAAAGTACTTGAGTTAAAAGATGTAACGAAAAAATTCGGTGATAAAACGGTATTACACAACTTTAATCATATTGTGAAACCGGGAGATCGTATCGGAATCATTGGAGCGAATGGAAGCGGAAAATCTTCTCTATTAAATATGCTTGCAGGTAAGCTATCTCCTGATAGTGGTGAAGTTGAAGTAGGGCAAACTGTAAAAGTTGCTTATTATACGCAAGAAAACGAAGAGATGAATTTAAATCAACGTATGATTGAATACATTAAAGAGATTGCAGAAGTTATTCATACGACAGATGGAAAAGTAATTGGTGCATCTCAAATGCTAGAACGTTTCTTATTCCCGACGCATTCACATGGTACACCGCTTGGTAAACTATCTGGTGGCGAGAGAAGACGTTTATATTTATTACGTATTTTAATGGGAGAACCAAACGTACTATTACTGGATGAACCTACGAATGATCTAGATACACAAACATTAACAGTACTGGAAGATTATTTAGAAGATTTCCCAGGTGTCGTTTTAACTGTATCGCATGACCGTTACTTCTTAGATAAAGTAGTAGATGAATTGTTCATCTTTAGTGGCGGAGGCGAAGTGCGTGAATTCCTAGGTAGTTATACGGACTTTTTAGAACTGGAAAAGACGAAAGAACTTATTGAGAAGGCGGAAGTTCAAAAAGAGAAAAAAGTGGTAGAAGAAGCTCCGAAACAACAACGTAAACGTAAACTTTCATACAATGAGCAGCGTGAATGGGAAACAATTGAAGATACAATTGCCGAACTAGAAGAGAAAATTGAGTCAATTGGAGAAGAACTTGCGAAAGTTGGATCTGACTTCACAAAGGCACAAGAATTATCTGAAGCACAGCAGAAAACAGAAGAAGAGTTAGAAAAAACGATGGAAAGATGGAGTGAACTATCAGACATCGTTGAAGGATTAAAATAAAAACAAGCTGCATATATTGAAAAGTAAAGAGAAAAACTTTACACTATTGGTAGAACCTATTTTAGGAGGGAAAAAATGAGAACATCTAATCCAATGTTGAAAAAAGAGGCATTCCGTAAAGAGGGAGCAAGCGCTTCTGCGATGACGATTGGCGGAACAGTAGGCAAAACGTTTATTATGCTTATCTTGCTACTTGCAACGTCTGTCTATTCATACATACAAATGATGCAGGGGACGATGAAGATGCCAGTACTAATTGGTGCTTTAATCGTTGCGGCAATCATCGCATTTGCGTCTATGTTCTTCCCACGTATTTCACCTTTTGGTGCACCAATCTATGCAGCGGTAGAAGGGGTTGTATTAGGGAGTATTTCAGCGGTTTATACAATGAAGTTTGGCGATTCTATCGTTTTAAATGCTGTATTACTAACAATCTCAATTCTATTTGCAATGTTAGTGTTATATGCAACGCGTGTAGTAAAGGTAACGGATAAATTCCGTACAGGCGTGATGGCAGCAACACTTGGAATTATGGTTATGTATTTAGTCGTATTTCTATTAAACATGTTTGGTGTAACTGTTCCGTACATTCACCAAGGCGGTACAATCGGTATTATTATTAGTGCAGTTGTTATCGTAGTTGCTGCATTAAACTTATTACTAGATTTCGATTTAATCGAAAATGGTGTACGTAGTCAAGCTCCGAAATATATGGAGTGGTACACTGCGATGGGACTAATGCTTACATTAGTTTGGTTATACTTAGAAATTCTTCGTTTCGTTTCTTACTTTACGAAAAATGACTAATAAAAAAATCCTGCATGAAAAATGCAGGATTTTTTTATTTTTAAAGATAAATTGATGATATGGTATAATGTGGATGTTGATAACTTGAGTTAAAGGGGGATGGAATGTGATGAAAGAGAAGAAAGGGATTATGAAAAAACTATTTTCTAAAAGTTTTTTCATAGAACTAGAAGATGCTTTAACGTATCCATCATCAGAAGTTATTATTTCCACTATCGAAAGGTATGCGGTTGAATGTCAGGAACAATTGAATTTTGAGAGTAAAGTTAAACCGATTACTTTTTACTTAGAAAATGTAATGTACCGTGTTGAGATAAAGATGGCTCGCGGTGGATATTACATTTCCTGTAGTGAAGTATAAATTTTGAAACCTTACATGTTTAATATATGTAAGGTTTCTTTTTTTCTTTTATAGCATATAAAATAATATTTTTTACTTTAAAATATATTATTTTACGCTTTTTACCCTGCATACATTTTTCTTTACAATAAAGAAAAATATGTGAGGTGGTATAACTTATGATGAATCGAGTTGTATTAATCGGTAGATTGACAAAGGAGCCAGAATTATACTACACAAAGCAAGGCGTCGCTTATGCACGAGTATGTGTTGCGGTAAATAGAGGTTTTCGAAATAGTTTAGGTGAGCAACAAGTAGATTTTATTAATTGTCTCGTATGGAGAAAATCGGCTGAGAATGTAACTGAATATTGTACGAAGGGGTCACTTGTTGGAATTACCGGACGTATTCATACGAGTAATTACGAGGATGATCAGGGGAAGAGAATATATAGAACTGAAGTTGTGATAGAGAGCATTACATTTTTGGAGAGAAGGCGGGAGGGCGCATCACAATAAGAGAGGACGTTAAACAATGGTTTGGGGGAATTAGGTGGAAAGAGAAAGAATGAAAAAGTATGATGATGGAAAGAAATCAGCAAGATAAAGCATCCGAGTAGGTTTAGAGAGGTGGAACATGTTACAATACACGTAAGAACACGCAATAAAGGAGAGTTTTTTACGTGAAGATTAAAGCAATTGAACCGACGCCAAGTCCAAATACAATGAAAGTTATTTTGAATGAAGTATTACCATCAGGAGCGCGAAATAATTATACAAATGAAAATAAAGAACAAGCACCAATGCAAGTGCAAGAAATTTTGAAAATTGAAGGCATTAAAGGTGTATATCATGTAGCCGACTTTTTAGCAGTGGAGCGAAATGCGAAGTTTGACTGGAAAGTTTTATTACAACAAGTTCGTTCTGTTTTCGGCGAAGAGGTAGTAGAAGAAAGTGAAGAACAACAACTTGCTCATTTTGGGGAAGTGAAAGTGTTTGTTCAAATGTTCTTTACAATTCCAATGCAAGTAAAGTTAACAGATGGAACATCGGAAGAACGTGTTGGCTTACCAGATCGTTTTAAAGAATCAATTATGAAAGTACAAATGTCTGCACCAAACGTTGTAAAAGAACGTAAATGGGTGGAACAAAGTACACGTTACGGTAATTTTGAAGAAATCGGGAAAGAAGTAGTAGAAGAGATTGTTGCTGCTTATTCAGAAGAACGTGTAAATGAAACAGTTAAAGAATTATTAAACCAGGCAGGTGCTGTTGAAGTAACGATTCAAAAGCGTGAGCCATATAAAGTAACAGAAGAGATGATGAAAGATGCTGACTGGAAAAACCGTTTTGCAGCATTAGAACAAATGGATCCTACTGAAGAAGATATTTCAGTGTTGAAGATGGCGTTAGATGATGAAAAGGTTTCAATCCGCCGTTTAGCAACAGCGTATTTAGGTATGGTAAAAGGTGATGGAGTATTGCCGTTATTATATAAAGCGTTATTAGATCGTTCAGTAAGTGTTCGCCGTACAGCGGGCGATTGCTTATCAGACGTAGGTGATCCAGCAGCGATGTTCGTTATGATTAAATCTCTGAAAGATTCAAGTAAATTAGTACGCTGGCGTGCAGCGATGTTCTTATTTGAACTTGGAGATGAAAGTGCGATTCCGGCATTAAAAGCAGCGCAAGATGATCCAGAGTTTGAAGTAGCGATGCAAGCGCGTCTAGCATTAGAGCGTATTGAAGGCGGAGAAGAAGCAAAAGGTTCTGTATGGAAACAAATGACGGAGTCTCGTAAAGGGGAATAATGTATGATTGTTTTCTATGATAGTTGGTGCCCGATGTGTACGGCGGTTGCAGAACGTACGAAAAAACTAGATAAAAAGGGTAAGATGAAATTTGTTTCATTTCGAGATGAAGATGTAGTTGAGAAGTGTGAACTTTCTCAAGAACTACAAAGCAAGATGGAACAAAGATTGTATATTTTAAAAAATAATAAGTGGTATGACGGGATTCATAGCATACATGTATTAGCAAAGGCCGTTCCATCTTATTGGTTTGCCGTTCCTTTTATAAAACTATCTATCGTACTCGGATTTGGAAGTAAAGTATACGATTATATCGCTAACAATAGAAAACTTGTCCCAGTTGGACATTGCCGCGGTGGGGTTTGTGAAATCCCTACAAAAAAATGAAATCATCGTTATCTTTCTTTTGCACCTAGTAATAGAGCGTGATATGATGAATTTGGAATGAAAGTTGAAGGAGAGATTACACGATGTCAAATGCTTATGAAGAATACATGCGCCAAATGGTAATCCCAATGCGTCAAGAATTAGTGCGTTCTGGGTTTGAAGAGTTAACTACAGAAGAAGCTGTAACAGAATTTATGGAAAACACGGCAGGTACAACTTTAGTAGTTGTAAACTCAGTTTGTGGTTGTGCAGCTGGTTTAGCACGTCCATCAGCAGGTCAAGCAGTTGTTCGTGCTGAAAAACAACCTGATCATCTTGTAACTGTATTCGCAGGCCAAGATAAAGATGCTACTGCAAAAATGCGTGAATACTTTGGAGAAATTCCTCCATCTTCACCATCTATGGCATTATTAAAAGGAAAAGAAGTTGTTCACTTCATTCACCGTCATGAAATTGAAGGTGCAACTATGGACGAAATTATTACGAACTTAGAACAAGCTTTCGAAAAGAATTGCTAAAGAAGGGGGAGAGTAAATCTCCCTCTTTTCTTTATATAGAGGTGAAAAAATGATCGTAACAACAGCAGGAAGAACGAACAAAGAAATGACAGATTACGCAAATAAGGTAGCAGCAGAATTAAATCGTTCTTTCGTTAAACGTAATGACGTACCAGTACATAAACTGCATGAGCAGTATGAACAAGATGTACTTGTTGTAGGGAAAAATCGATTAGCTATTTATCCGAGAGGAACGGAAGAGTCATTTTTCTTTCATCCAAACTCAGCGATGTTTCGTGTAAAAAGGTTAATGCGCGGAGAACACGATCCGTTTGTACAAGCCACGCAATTAGAGAGCGGGATGACAGTATTAGATTGTACGCTCGGTATGGCATCAGATAGTATTGTAGCTAGTTATATTGTTGGTGAAAGCGGAAAAGTAACGGGACTTGAAGGCAATGAGTATATGGCTTATATTATGGAAAATGGTTTGAAAACATGGTCTTCAACTGTTTCTGAAATTGATGAAGCAATGCAACGAATCGATGTGAAGCAAACGGAGCATTACGCATTTTTAACACAATGTGAAGACGATAATTATGATGTCGTGTACCTTGATCCGATGTTTGAAGAAACTGTAATAGAATCAGATGGAATAAAAGGATTAAAACACTTCGCTTTGTATCATGATATTACTGACGAAACAATTGCGGAAGCCAGGCGTGTGGCGAGAAAGCGTGTCGTTCTGAAAGATCATTTCCGTAGTTCTAGATTTGAAAAACATAATTTTCACGTATACAAAAGAAAAAGTGCTAAGTTTCACTTTGGTGTAATTGACCCTTGCTAATTGTTTGAAAAGATGTATAATAAGCAATAATTAATTAAATATACTGTCTGTGATGAAGAGAGTAGTCTTTTTTTTGAAGGAAAGCGAGCTAGGGATGGTGTGAGCCTAGTGCGGAAGAAAAAGATGAAGCGCACTTCGGAGATGCTTCTTGAACGAATAGTAGAGTAAGCCGAGGCCCCCTGTCCTCGTTATAAACGGGAAAGTGGTTCGTAATGAACAACAAGGGTGGTACCACGGGTTAAAACTCGTCTCTTTTTTAGAGACGAGTTTTTTGTGTTTTAAAAATGAAGGAGGTTGTAGTATGGATTATAAAACGCAGTTTGCGGAAAGTTTATCTAATATTTTCACGAATGAATTAACGCAAAACCAAATTTTAGATTTAATCGAAACGCCGAAACAAGATGAATTCGGAGATGCGGCATTTCCATGTTTTTCACTTGCGAAACAATATAAAAAATCACCAGCTATTATCGCAAAGGAAGTTGCTGAGAAATTAAGTGATCCATTTTTTACGAAAGTAGAGGCCGTTGGTCCTTACGTAAATGTATTTTTTAATCGTGAAATTGTAAGTGATGCAGTATTAAAAACGGTTTTAGTGGAGAAAGAAGAGTACGGTCAAAATCACATTGGTTGTGAAAAAACGGTAGTTATTGATTATTCTTCTCCTAATATTGCGAAACCTTTTTCAATGGGGCATTTACGTTCTACGATGATAGGTAATTCATTGAAACATATCGCTGAAAAATGTGGTTATGAAGTTGTAGGAATTAATTATATTGGGGATTGGGGAACACAGTTTGGAAAGTTAATTACGGCTTATAAAAAATGGGGAAATGAAGCAGTAGTTAAAGAAGATCCAATCCGTGAACTATTTAAGTTATATGTTCAATTCCATGAAGAGGTAAAAACCGACGAAGCACTAGAAGAAGATGGACGCGCTTGGTTTAAGAAATTAGAAGAAGGTGATGAAGAAGCGGTTGAGCTTTGGAATTGGTTCCGTCACGAATCCTTAAAAGAATTTTCTCGTATTTATGAACTTCTCGGTGTTGAATTTACTAATTTTCAAGGAGAAGCTTTTTATAATAACTTAATGGAAGATTTTATTGGAATTTTAGAAGAACATGATTTGCTTGAAGAGTCTGACGGCGCGTTAGTCGTTAATTTAGAAGAAGAGGGAATGCCGCCTTGCTTAATTAGAAAATCAGATGGTGCGACGATTTACGCAACACGTGACTTAACGGCAGCTGTATACCGTCAAAACACATATGCATTTGATAAAGCGTTATATGTAGTTGGCCCAGAACAAAGTTTACATTTTAATCAATTTTTCACAGTATTAAAAAAGCTTGGTTACAATTGGGTTGAGGGCATGGAACATATACCGTTTGGGTTCATTTTAAAAGACGGTAAGAAAATGTCGACACGTAAAGGAAGAGTTATTTTACTTGAAGAAGTACTTGAGGAAGCAATAGACCTTGCAAAACAAAATATTAAAGAGAAAAATCCAAACTTAAAACAGAAAGAAGAAGTAGCAAAGCAAGTCGGCGCTGGCGCAGTTATCTTCCATGATTTAAAAAATGAGCGTATGCATAATATTGAATTCTCATTAGAAAATATGCTGAAATTTGAAGGTGAAACAGGACCGTACGTACAGTACACACATGCACGTGCTTGCTCTATTTTAAGAAAAGAAAGTGTAGAGTTTGAAACGTGTACGTTTGCATTAAAAGATGATCATAGCTGGAGCGTCGTAAAATTACTTAATAAGTTCCCACAAGTAATTGAAGCAGCCTTCAACAAAAATGAGCCATCAATCATTTCGAAATACGTATTAGATGTAGCACAATCGTTTAATAAATACTACGGTAATGTTCGTATATTGGAAGAGAGCGAAGAGAAAGAAAGTAGACTGGCATTAGTTTATGCTGTGACGGTTGTATTAAAAGAGGGATTACGTTTACTTGGGGTGGAGGCACCTGAGGAGATGTAAAATAAATAGGTATACGTATCATAGTAGATATGTATGCCTATTTATTTTTATAGAAAATGTGAAAGCAGAAGTTTAATTTTATTAAATCTAAACTTTTCTAGAATTGTTTCAAGTGTAGGAATGTCCATATTAAATGGAGAATTGTAATGTCATATATAGAAAGGAGGCGTTAAACTTGGAAACATACGATTGGAACAGTAAACTAGCATATTTAAAAAACACAAGAGATTTATATTACAACGACGATTATGTAAGCTTTTTAGTAAATATGGTTTGGAAGATTACTAAGCCAGTACATATTGTTGATTATGGTTGTGGATATGGTTATTTAGGCTTAGTATTAATGCCATTACTTCCAAAAGGATCAAAGTATACCGGCATTGATAGTGGAGAAACATTATTATCTGAAGCGAGAGAGTTGTTTCGTTTACTTCCGTATGAGACAGAATTTCTAGAGGGAGATGCTACAGAAATTGAATTGAAAGATACATACGATATAGCAATTTGTCATGCTTTCTTATTACATATGAGTTCGCCAAAAATGATGCTACAAAAAATGATGCATTCAGTTAAAAGGAACGGAAAAATAATCTGTTTTGAACCACATTGGATATCAAATATGTCTTCATACTCTTTAAATGGAGAGAATCAATCGGAAATTATTAGGCTAGGTGCTTTGCAGAAGTTATTTGAAAGTGACATGCAGAGAAGCGGAAAAGATGGAAATATTGGTATGAAAATACCGATATTTTTAAGTGAACTAGGCGTGAAAAATATTCAATGTAGAGTAAGTGATAAAGTGAACTTTTTAGATTCTAATATGCATCATAATGATAAAAAAAGGTTGTATCATTCGTTAAAAGAAGAGGGAATTGCAGGGGATCCGGGTGATAAACAGCATTTTATAGAACGTTTAATGGCTAGAGGATTAACATATGATGATGCGCTAGCTCAATATGAAGCTGAACTCCGATTTTTTAAAGCATTTCAAATGCATTCTTCTTTAGTATATGCTCCGAATATGAAAATTACATTTGGTGACATAGAATGTTAAAAGGTAGAGGTATTTTGAGGATTGTCATTTTTTGTCGGTAAGTCGATATCCACCGTATAATCGCTGATATATTTTGAAAATCGTCGATATATTTCAAAAATCACTGATATATTTAAATTATCGCCGATATAATTTCATGTACGGATTTCAGCTTCCAAAAGATAAGCTCCTCATGTTACGTTATTCCATTTAATTAAACAAAATATGGGGGAAAACAATCATTTTTACTATATTTTGTTATAAATTTGAATAATATTAATTAATACCATCCATTATAAGAGATTTTAGTTGAATACCTACAATATGATGTGTAAAATCTAAGCAAGTAGCAGTACAAATAAATATTCGAGGTGAATACATGCTAGATTTTAAGCAGTTAGATGCTTGTTTGAAAGACAAGAGATTTATAGATGGATTACAGGAAATAAATAATGAAATTTCATATATAAAAGAAAAGAATACTTTATCTTATTTGAAGAGTTGGCTTGCTAGTGTTCCTTCACATAAGGAGTTTGACATATTAATACGTCTTACTGATGAAGGGCTTATGCACCAATACAGTTCATTCCTCATTCGCTACGCCTACAAAAAATTCCCAAATATAAGAACGCTCTCTTTATATTGTGATGAGTTAATTGATGAGCGGAAAATACTTGAAGTAGAACAGTTGTTAAAAGACTCATTAGAAGAGGTAAGTAAAGAAGAAATAGAAGCTGATCTTTTAGCGAAAACATATTTTACGTTAGTACGATGTTTGTTGGAAATGAAACGAAATGAAGAAGCCCTAATCTATATGCAAAAGGCAGAGGAGTACAGTTCACGTGCCGTATTTGATAAATGGGGCTACGTCTATATGCATACAGGTGAATGGGAGAAAGCAGAAGAACAATTTATAGCCGGCATGCAGCATAAAGATTGTGAAGAGCTATCTACCTATTTATTATCACAATTATATGCGAATCAAGGAGAACAAAAACGTGCATTAAAGCTAATTGATGATGCGATTGTAAAGTTCCCGCAAGTACCATATTTTCATTTTGAAAAGGTAAAATATTTATTAGATTTAAGGAAGTATGAAGAAATGTTAGCGGTAATAGATAACATAAATAATCAGCTTCCTTATCATGCGTATAAAGCTTACTTTGTACATTTACGTGCAGAAGCGCTTTACAAAATGAATAAACTTGTAGATTTACAACAGTTATTAAAAGAAGAAAAAAGTTTAAAAGAGTCTTTATATCATAATTTAGAAAAAAATCCAGATGGAAAAAAGGTGCATTTACCGATAGTTCCTATTGTACAAAAGGATAATTATTGTGTTCCGACAAGTTTAGAAATGATGTTGCAGTTATGGGGAGAAAAACGTACGCAAGATGAAATAGCAGAGTTTATTTTTGATATGACAGGATCGAAGTTTTCAGATACTGTTTCTTATTTAGAACAATTAGGTTATGAATATCGTTATTTTAAAGGGAATGAGGAAATTTATAAGAGACTGCTGGATGAAGGGATTCCTGTTTTATTAAGTATAGATATTGAGCATGCTTCACATGTACAAGTGCTATCTGGATATGATGATACGTTACAAGTTTTTTATGTTCAAGATCCGAACTTTATAGAACCAGTTATTGTGGAATATAGTAAGTTACAAGAAAAATATCGTTACACAGGTTGTTTAGCGATTACGTTTGTTCCGAAAGAAAAGAAGGAGCAACTAGCATTTTTAAATGAAGAAGAAAATCGTTATTTTAAATCTATTTTTTCTCTTACAGATCATTTAGATGAACATGATAAAGAGGGGATTCATAACTTAGTACAATTTTTAAAAGAGACGAGTGATAATCCGAATACGTGGTTATATACGGTTAAGCATTTAGATGTTGAAGTAGATAATGAGTTTATTATATGTTGTATTGAAAAGTTAATGGAGAAGTTTCCGAACTCAGATTTTGTTAAATTGCATGGTGCGCAGTGCTTTATTCGCCTTCAAGAATTAGAAAAAGCCGGGCAAATGCTGACAAGTGTTGAGAAGAAAAATAATCGTGCTTTATATCATTTAATAAACGGAAGATATGCTTTTGAACAGGAAAGTTATATAGAAGCGATTTCAAGTTTTCGTTCCTCATTACAATTAGACGCAGATCAGCCGATTGCTTGGAGTTTTCTCGCTCTATCATACATGTATATCGATCAATCTGAAAAGGCGTTGCAGTTTTCTCAAGTTGCTTTAGAACGTAGTCCAGAAAGATTCACTTTAACGAATCACGGATTAATATTAATAGATTTAAAAAGATATGAAGAAGCGTATGAAATTTTTAATGACCTATTAAGAGAGAATAAAAATGAGGCACATGTATGGTATGAGCGCGCGAGATGTGCGCATCATTTAGGGAAATTACATTTAGCGATAAAAGGGCTTAAAGTAGCGATTTATTTGGATAGTAATGCACCTTACATTTATACGAAACTTTCGGAAATATACGAGTCTGATTTGAAGGATGAGGAAAGTACGAAAGAAATTTTATTAAAAGGTATTGAGAATTGTGACGATAAGGCACCTCTATACGTAAAACTCGGTGACTATCATTTTCAAAATGATAGTCTGGAAGAAGCAGAAACATTGTATAATCGTGCTTTAGAAGAAAATCATGATGATGTTTATTCTCACTTCGGACTTACGCAAGTTTATATGGCGAAAGAACAATACAAGGAAGCGAAACAATATATTCTCGGTATTGAAAACCAAATTGAAAAGAGCCAAGATTTTCTTATGAATGCGGGAATGGTTTTATGGGATGCTGAGGTTGAACTTAGTGGAAATGAAGAAGGGTTTAAAGTAGCTTTGTCTAAGTTAGAGAGTGGTATAAAGCAGAGTGAATATAATGTGGCAAGTGCGTTAGATGAATATGTGAATCGAATTAAAGGAACGGTATTTGTACAAAGAGGTATAGCATTCTTAAGAACGTTACACAAAGAAAGAAATGAAATAAGCGAATACGGTTGTTATACAGGTATTTTATATGAATCTATTGGGCAGTACGGCCAAGCGATGAAAAGGTATAATAAGGCGATAGAACAAAAGGAAACGGCATTACCGTATTACCGAATTGGTGAAACACTTATGGCATTAGGGCAGTTGACAGAAGCGAAACAAGCGTATGAAACATGTTTAGAGCTTGATGGGAATTTCGTAGGTGTACATTTACAGCTTGCAGAAATATATGAAAAAGAAGAAAACCGCTCTAAAGAACAAAGTCATATGGTTCAGGCGATGAAAGAAGAGCCGTTGCATATTAATATGGAATATTTGGCACAGCTTTCAGTAGAAATGAATCTTCAGGAAGAGTTACTGACAGAACTAGAACAATTAGCGGACGAAGTACCTGAAATATGGCGATTAGATGCGATTGCACATGTGTATGGAGCGATGGATGAAATAGATAAAGAACAAGTACAGATTGAATACGCGCTACAATTAGATGGTGAGCATACAGAAGTTCTATATCATTATGCCAAAGTGTTAGTGAAAAAAAGAAATGCAAAAGCAATTGAAATTGCAATGAAAGTTATACAAAAAGATGCAAATAATGAACAAATATTTGATGTGTATGTAAAAGCGATAGAACAACATAAGAAATTGTCTAACATACGAGATTTTCTTCATACATTAAAGGTGAAGAAGGCAGAAAGAAGTATGGCATTTATGTATGCTGCATCTGCGGTGACGGAAAGATGGATTGAACGGCAACAAAATGAACAGCCGAAGAAATCCATAATTACGAGAGCTTTTTATCGTATGAAAAACCGTGCGAAAGAAATTTCGATTATTACTACAATCATTGATTTGTATGAAATTTCGTTAAAGTTAAATCAAAAAAATAGTATGGCAGCGCAGCGATTTTCACTATTTTACGAGAATGTGGCGATGTATAAAGAGGCGATAGATGTATTGCAAACATCGTTAGAAAATAAATGGGATTACGATGTAGCGAAGCAACTTGTAAATCTTTTCATAGAGTGTGAGGAAGAAGATATGTTACGGGATGCTTCAGAATTAACGAAGCAAATGGTTCGAGAGTTACCAGATGATTATGATACGCTTCTTTTACAAGCGCAAGTATTCTTTAAAATAGGAGAAGAAAGAAAAGCAGAAAAGATTACCTTACAATTAACGGAGCAAACACCGTTTGTAAGTAGAGCATTTCTTGCTTTAGGAGAAATGTATCAAAGTCAAGAAAGGTTTGAAGAGGCAATTCATGTATTAGAAAATGCTTCTATACATCATCCAAATGAAGCAGCAATTCTTCTTTCTTTAGCATCTTCGTATCATGGTGCCGGACAAACACTAAAGGCAGAAAAAATAACAAATGATGTATTAACAATAGATGCGAGTGATTTGTTAGCAAGATATGATCATGCTTGTTATTTAGCACAGTTAAATAGAATTGAAGAGGCGAAGCAAGAGCTTGAAATTGTTCTTCGTGAGGATGAATCAGGATTCTTTGCTGAGCTTATTGAAGAAGATGAAGATTTAGCTGGAATACAAGAATTTAAGAAATAATTGTATAGGAATTGTGAAAAAAGGGTATAATTAAATATATATTTCGAATTAGTTGACAATTTATTGCCCAATGGCATAAAATAACTGTTAATAAAGTATACAAATCTGAAGACGAGAACGAGTAAAATAATGAATTATTCCCCAGAGAGCCGGTGTATAGCTGAAAGCCGGTGTGCAGACGTTATTTGAAAATCATCTCTGAGGAGCCGAGGCTGAAAATAAGTAAGCCCGGACGGATGTCTACCGTTACAAAGAACACGTATGATAGTACGTTGCTAAGTGCTATTAGCGAAGAGCTAATAGAATTAGGGTGGTAACGCGGTTAAACCCGTCCCTACTTCATAGGGACGGGTTTTTTGTGTGCTTTAAAACATTCAAAGGAGTGATTGTAGATGAAGAAAGTAGATGTGAAAGAGTCAGCTGTAGGGAGAGAAACACGTATTCGTAAGCAGTGGAACGAGCAAAGCATTTTCGAGCAATCAATTCAGAATCGAGAAGGCGCACAATCTTTTGTGTTTTATGAAGGACCACCAACGGCGAACGGTTTACCACACGTCGGGCATGCACTTGGACGGACAATTAAAGATGTAGTAGCGAGATATAAAACGATGGCTGGTTATAAAGTGCTACGAAAAGCGGGATGGGATACACACGGTTTACCTGTAGAATTAGGTGTTGAGAAGCAACTCGGTATTTCTGGTAAACATGAAATCGAAGAGTATGGAATTGAGCCATTTATTCAGAAGTGTAAAGAGAGCGTATTCACATATGAGAAGCAGTGGCGTGAATTCACTGAAAGCATCGGTTATTGGGTAGATATGGATGATCCATACGTTACGCTAGAGAATCCATATATCGAAAGTGTATGGCATATTTTAGGGACGATTCATGAAAAAGGCTTATTGTACAAAGGGCATAGAGTTTCACCATACTGCCCAAGTTGTCAAACTTCACTAAGTTCACATGAGGTTGCACAAGGGTATAAAACAGTAAAAGACTTAAGTGCAACAGTTAAGTTTAAAGTGAAAGATAGTGAAAATGAATATTTCCTAGGTTGGACAACAACACCTTGGACACTTCCAGCAAATGTTGCGCTCGCTGTACATCCAAATATGGAATACGTGAAAGCGAAACAAGAAGGTCATGTATACATTGTTGCGAAAGAACGTGTACAAGATGTATTAAAAGAAAACTATGAAGTATTATCTGTTCATAAAGGTGAAGAATTAGTAAACACATCTTATATGCCGCCATTTCTAATGAAGGAAGTTACAAATGGCTACCGAGTTATCGCAGCCGATTTTGTCACGGCAGATAGTGGTACAGGACTGGTTCATATCGCTCCAGCATATGGGGAGGACGATTATAGAGTCGTGCAAAGTGAAGGATTGTCATTCTTGCATGTTGTAGATGAAAAAGGTGAGTATACAGAAGCAGTACCATTTTTGAAAGGGAAATTTGTAAAAGATTGTGACGTGGATATCGTTCGTTATTTAGCGAAGGAAGGTTTACTGTATCATAAAGAGAAGTATGAACATAGCTACCCACATTGCTGGCGCTGTGATTCACCACTTCTTTATTATGCAGGAGAGAGTTGGTTAATCCGAACAACTGCAATTAAGGATACATTTTTACAAAACAACGATTCTGTTACTTGGTATCCAGACCATATGAAACATGGGCGATTTGGTAAGTTTTTAGAAAATATGGTGGACTGGAATATTAGCCGAAATAGATATTGGGGAACACCATTAAACGTTTGGGAATGTGAAAGTTGCAATCATCAATTCGCGCCGAAAAGCATTGCTGATTTAAGAGAGCATAGTACGAAAGAAACACCTGAAGATTTGGAATTGCATAAGCCATATGTAGATGAAGTGCAAGTTTGCTGCGAAAAATGCGGAAGTATAATGAATCGTACACCAGAAGTAATTGATGTTTGGTTCGATAGTGGTTCCATGCCATTTGCGCAATATCATTATCCATTTGAAAATAAAGAGTTATTTGAAGAACAGTTTCCAGCAGATGTTATTGCAGAAGGCATTGATCAAACACGTGGATGGTTTTATAGTTTATTAGCAGTATCAGCACTATATACAGGAAAAGTGCCTTATAAACGAGTGTTATCACTAGGGCATGTATTAGACGAAGAAGGACAGAAAATGTCTAAAAGTAAAGGGAATGCACTAGATCCAGTTGATTTAGTAAATCAGTTTGGTGCAGATGCATTAAGATGGGCGCTACTCGTTGACAGTGCTCCGTGGAATGCGAAACGTTTCTCGGAAAGAACAGTACTGGAAGCGAAGTCTAAATTTGTAGATACATTAGTCAATGTGTATAGTTTCTACGTTTTATATGCAAATTTAGATGAGTATAATCCGAAAGAAACGTATGATGTGAAGCGGACGAAATTGGATGAATGGGTATTATCAAGATTGCATAGTACAACGAAAAAAGTGAGAACTGCACTTGATGATTATCAATTTACGAATGCAGCTCGTGAAATCGCGGCACTTGTAGATGAAGTAAGTAACTGGTATGTAAGACGATCACGTAATCGTTTCTGGGAGTCTGGTATGAATGCTGAAAAAGCAGCTGCGTATGAGACACTTCATGAAGTACTTGTAACAATTAGTAAATTAATTGCACCATTTACACCGTTTGTCGCTGAAGATATTCATTTAAATTTAACTGGAAGTAGCGTTCATTTAGAGGATTATCCAGTTGTAAATGAATCACTACTTCAGTCGAAATTAGAAGAGGAAATGGATGCAGTTTTACAAGTTGTTGAACTTGGAAGAAGTAATCGTAATCAGCATTCTTTAAAAGTAAAACAGCCGTTAGCAGAACTTGTATTACTAGCACATAATGGGAATGATATGGATTGGGAATCTTATCGTGATATCGTCATGGATGAGCTAAATGTCAAAGCGTTCCATGTTGAACTCGATGAAACGAAATATACGTCCTATCAATTAAAGCTGAATTTTAAAACAGCTGGGCCGAAGTTTGGTAAAAATGTGAATGCAGTAAATACATGGCTAAAACAATTACCAAAAGAAGAAGTGCAACATTTTGTATCTACAGAAAGAGCAGTTTACGAAGCAGCACCAGGAGAAGAAGTAGTAGTAACAGCTGAAGATGTAGTAGTAGAGAAAGTTGCGAAATCAGGGTTCTCTAATACGACTAACGGACAATATACAGTTATGTTAGATACGAATGTAACGGAAGAATTGTTACAAGAAGGAGTAGCTCGTGAATTCATTCGAGCGGTTCAAGAATATCGTAAGCAGTTAAATTTACCGGTTAATTTACGAGTCGATGTTATTCTTGATACAGAGGAAGAACTACAACGAACATTAACGAACCATAAAGATTTATTGGAAGAAAATTTACTCGTTAAGCAATTTACATTTGATCACTTAACGAATGAAGACGATGAACTATCTTTAGGTGAAGCGAAAGTTCGAATTAAATTAAGCGCGGCTCATTAAAGAAAAAAGGAAGTTGGAATGATTCCAACTTCCTTTTTGTATGAGTAGATTTTTTTCATAATCCGTTCGATAGGTTCTCTAGCAAATGTCTTTCTTCATAGCACACTAAATAAAATACTGTAGAAATATATTTCTACAGTATTTTTCTCATTTTATACATAAATATTGAGAAAATTTCACTCAACCTAAATGGAAAGGTAATAGAATTGTTTATAGAGAATTACTCGTAGATTCAATTTTTATCCCCCCATTTTGTGGGGAATGATTGCCTAGTGGTAATGGGATAAGGTTGAGCTACTTTATTAGGGGGAGTGGTTCTATGTTTAATAAAAAAATGGTGGCAATGGCAATGACTGTGCCGTTAGTAATGGGGACGATTTCTACGGTTTCGGCATTGGAAAAACAGCAGCAAGTAAAGCTAGAAGCTTATTCACCGCAGAAAAAAGCAACTGAATATTTAAAAGAAAATGCTGCGCAGTATGGATTAAAAACAGACCTTTCAGACTTGCAATATATTTCTACAACAGAAACGTCAATAGCTTCATATGTTAGGTTCCAGCAAGTTGTTAATGGTGCACCTGTATTTTCAAAACAAATTACAGTTACACTTAACGGAGAGGGAAAGGGCGTACTTGCTGTTTCTGATTATCAATCCGTCAAAGGTGTGAAGGAAGTAACGACAAAAATTAGTGAAAAAGATGCAATACAAAAATCAATGGCGTATGTTGGAGAAGCAAGTGAGCAAAACTTATGGGCTCCTACAGAGAAAGAATTCGGATATATTGTTGAAGAGGGAATTGCTCGTCCAGTATATAAAGTGGTAGTCCATTCTAATAATCCATTTGGTGCATGGGAAACATTTATTGATGCGGAAAATGGGAAGTTAATTAAAAAGGTTGATATAAACCGAAAAGCTGAAGGGACAGGAAAAGTATTTTTACCTAACCCAGTCGTATCTAGCGGTAGTAAAGTAGGCTTAAAAGATAATAACGATGCGGATTCAACAGCGTTAACGAATCAATTGAAGACTGTTACGTTAAAAGGTTTAGATGGGACAGGATTTTTAATTGGAGAGTATGTAACGATTTCTTCAAAAGCAAAAACAAAATCTACAAATTTACAATTTAACTATACACGTGCAAATGATAGCTTTGAAGATGTTATGTCGTATTATCATATCGATACATTACAGCGTTACATTCAAGGGTTAGGATTTAAAAATATTAATAATCGCTCTATTAAAGTGAATGTGAATGGAACGACGGCGGATAACTCATTTTATTCTCCGACAACGAAAGCTTTAACTTTTGGTACTGGCGGAGTAGATGATGCAGAAGATGCTGGTATTATCGCACATGAATACGGGCATTCGATTCAAGATAACCAAGTGCCTGGCTTTGGTAGTTCTGCAGAAGGCGGAGCGATGGGAGAAGGATTTGGTGACTTCTTAGGTGCTACGTATGAAGATGCAGTATCGACAACAGGCTACGGAAAAGCATGTGTTGGAGAATGGGATGCGACAGCTTATTCTAGTTCAGATCCAACGTGCTTGCGCCGATTAGATACGAATAAAGTGTATCCGAAAGATGTTACAAATGAGGTACATGATGATGGGGAAATTTGGGCACAAGGTCAATATGAGATGGCACAAGCTTTTGGACGTGATGTAGCAACGAAAATTATTTTACAATCGCACTGGTCATTAACACCAAACTCTAAATTCAGTGATGGAGCAAAAGCGATTAAGCAAGCGGATGCTCTTTTATATGGCGGACAACATGCTGCTGATATCGATCGTATTTGGGCAGCCAGAGGAATTAATACGAATTAATATAAAAAGTCGTGGCGTTTATAAGCCACGACTTTTTAATTTGCTTAAGCACTGGTACTAGTAAAGTAAGCTATAGGAATGCTAATGTAAATTCATCCGCATTCTAGTTGTTTTTTTCGTCTTTAAAAACAAAATGCTCTTTAAATTTTCTAGAATCAACTTTTTGACCATTTCTCATGGAGCGGAAAGGGTGTTCTTGCCAAGTAATGATTACATCAACTTCATCTGCTTTTGTCGCAACTGGAAAATTAGTATGTTCAAATCCAGTTTTTCCACTTGCTAAGCGACTTTCCTTTCGTGAGAAAAGTTCATATTTCGTTTTCGTTTTTGGCTCGTTGCGGAATACTTCGACTTGTACGTTATATACTTCACTGTTTCCAACATTTTTTACTGAAAATTGATATGTTTGAAATTCATCTTTTTTAGCTTGAAGTATATTTTTACCTATGTTCTTCGGTTCATCAATATTCACTTGCCATTGATCAGAGTTTTGGGAGATTGGTAAAGATTTTGGTGAATAGGCGTATGTTTCATTCACTGCAATTAGGCATAACAAAAGAAGAAAGAAACTAATCGCTTTTTTCATATAAACACCTCGCTATAAAATTTTTATCCCGCATTAGCGGGCAGTAAGACCCTCCACCTCAAAAATCAGGGAAAGCAAAGTAGTTAGGTGGGGGATCAACTGCCCGTAAAAGCCCGATTGGTGAGGGCTGATAATCAGTGGGGAGGAACAAAATCCCCACTGATTAAAGTTTCACTTTATCAATATGCGTAAATAAAACGGAAATTATGTAATAAAATGGAAAAAGGTGATGGTTTGATTCAAATGAATTTGAAAAAACTTGAAGAGGTAGTAGATGGAGAAGGGTTACAAGAATCGTTTCATTATATAGAGATACATGGTGTCTGCATTGATTCCAAAAGCATTAAAGAAGGAAATGTATTTGTTCCAATCATTAGGGTGAAAGATGGACATGATTATGTGAAAGAGGCAATGGATAATGGAGCTGTCGCTTCCTTATGGAAAAAGTCTTACGGTACTCCGCCAAAAGGGATGCCAATTATATTTGTAGATGATACTTTGTTTGCTTTGCAACAATTGGCACAATTTTATCGGAAAGAGCTAAATGTAAAAGTAATTGGAATTACAGGTAGTAATGGCAAGACAACGGTAAAAGATATAATAAGCACGATTTTAAGTACAACTCATCGTGTGCATAAAACAAAGGGAAACTTTAATAGTCAAATCGGTTTGCCATTAACTATTTTAGAAATGAAACGAGATACAGAGTTTTTAATTCTTGAAATGGGGATGAGTGAAAAAGGACAAATTCGAAACTTATCAATAATAGCACAGCCAGATGTAGTGATCATTACAATGATTGGCCATTCTCACTTAGAGACGCTTGGATCAAAAGAAGAAATTGCGAAGGCTAAATTAGAAATTATTGATGGATTAAAAGATGAAGGATTATGTTTGTATAATGGTGATGAACCGTTGCTTTTGAAAAATAAGAATCTATCGAGTATAAATTGTAAGGCATTTGGTGAAAAGTATACAAATGATTTGTTTCCAACAAACGTGCAATTAGATGAATATGGTGTTCATTTTAAATTAAATGATTCAAAAATACAGTACGATGTTCCCTTGCATGGAAAACATAGTATTTTAAATGCGATTGTCGGAATCGCCGTAGGTCAATATTATAATGTCCCTACAGAAAAAATACAGGAAGCACTACGGCAAGTAAATATTACTCATATGCGCTTTCAATTTTTAACTGCTAAAACAGGTTTTACAATTATTAACGATGCATGGAATGCCAGTCCTTCTTCAATGAAGGCCGCAATTGAAACGTTACAGACATTAAATACCTATAATAAAAAAATGATAGTAATTGGGGATATGTTGGAGTTAGGGAAGAATGCTGAAACATATCATAGAGAAATTGGTAAAATGTTAAATGAAGAGAGCATTCAATATGTATTCACTTTTGGAGAGTTAGCTGAAATTGTAGCGGAAGAAGCAAGAAAGAAATATGATACTGGAAAAGTACAGTCATTTAATAATAAGACCAAGATAGCAGAGGAAGTATTAAAAGTTATTACGAATAAGGATATCATATTATTGAAAGGCTCACGTGGAATGGCTTTAGAGGAGATTTTACAAAATTGGATATGAAAGATCAAAATATATTTAAAAAGGCTTGCGTTTTATAAAACAAAGAGATAGAATACTCTGTAAATATAAAAAGTGAGGATCAGGAAAAGTACATGATGTAAAGGTCTACAGAGAGCAATCGGTTGCTGAGAAGATTGCGATACCGCATGATGGAAAGACACCTGTGAGTGTTGCTTTGAACGTGATAATTAGTAAAAGCAAACGGTACCTACCGTTATCAGGGCTAAGATGGTCATTATGACAATTTGGGTGGTACCGCGGAACAATCCGTCCCTATTTATAGGGGCGGATTTTTGTATTCTTTGAAAGGAGGTGAGTGACCGTGGATGATGACGATGACAACAACAATAACGTAAATAAATATAAAATTACTGGAGGGAAATGTAATGGAGTCAATAATAAAGCGTTCACTCACAAAAGAATGTACGGAGCAAGGCGGCAAGGTTGTATTACTTCAAGGATGGGTAAAAAAGATTCGTCATCTAGGTAATGTTAGTTTTTTATTAATAAGGGATCGATCAGGAGTTATGCAATGTGTATTAGAAAATGAGTTAGCTGGATTTAAGGTAGATGTGGAAAGTGTCGTTCAAGTCGTTGGTGAAATTATTGAGACTTCGAAAACAGAGTTAGGGGTCGAAGTGTTTGCTCACGAAGTGAAAATATTAAATGGCGCAGAACCACTTCCGTTTGAAATAAATAAAAAGAAGTTACAAGTTGGTTTAGATCAACTACTGAATGAGCGGGTATTATCATTAAGACATGAGAGAACCGCGGCGATATTTAAAGTGAAATCTACACTCGTTCAGAGCTTTAGTGAATTTCTTATAGAGAACGATTTCACACGTATATTTACTCCGAAAATTGTTTCGCAAGGGGCAGAAGGAGGAGCGAATGTTTTTAAGCTTCCATACTTTCAAAAAGAAGCTTATTTAGCACAATCACCACAGTTTTATAAACAGATGATGGTAGCTGGAGGGTTAGAACGTGTTTTTGAAGTTGCACCTGTTTACAGAGCGGAACATCATAATTCTTCCCGTCATTTGAATGAATATATATCGTTAGACGTAGAACTTGGATTTATTCATGATTTTTATGAAGTGATGCAATTAGAAACAGATGTTTTACGATATATGTTTCAACAAGTAGCAAAAAACTGTGAAAAAGAACTACAACTATTACAAATAGAAGTACCTGTTATTATAGAAATACCTAAAATCAAATTGTTACAAGCGCAAGAAATTTTGAAAAATAAATACCGGAAAGAGTCGCCAATTGGGGATTTAGATACAGAAGGTGAAAAGCTACTAGGCAAATATGTGAAGGAAACATATAAGAGTGAGTTAGTTTTCGTTACACATTATCCGAAAGAATCTAGACCTATGTATACGATGCCGAATAAAGAAAATTCATCTATTACTGATTCATTCGACTTATTATATAAGGGATTAGAAATAACATCAGGGGCACAGCGGATTCATAATTATGATATGTTACTTGCTTCTTTTATAGAAAAAGGATTACACCCAGATACATTTCAATCTTATTTAAATACATTCCGATACGGTTGTCCCCCGCATGGTGGTTTTGGAATTGGATTAGAGAGAGTTGTATACAAACTATTAGAATTAACAAATGTACGAGAGGCGAGTGCTTTTCCAAGGGACTGTACAAGACTTATCCCTTAATAATAAGGGAAGAAAATTCCGCATTTTATCATCAAATTTTAATATAGCCCTTGACAGTTATAAATATAACCGATATACTTCATATTAATTTCAAAAGAAAATATATTCTAAATATTAAAATGTGTTGAATAGGAGTAGTAAGGTCGTATATTTGTACAGAGAGCTATGGGTTGGTGTGACATAGTCAAATGACATCCTGAACTCGCCTAGGAGCAGTAAGGTGGAACGGAATCACATTCTTAGTAAATCTTAACGGTTAACCTTCGATATTAGGTTTGTAATCAAACGATTACTACTAAGGTGGATTCATAATGGAATCAATAAGGGTGGTACCGCGTTAAGTAAATGGCTTAGCGTCTCTTTATATAGAGACGTTGAGCCATTTTTTTATTTTATGAAAATAGAAATGGAGGGTTTATTCGGATTGGTTTATAAAATTGAATTATTTATATAAAGTAATTTAACTGGGAGGAAAATAAGATGAAACAGACGGAGCAATGGACTTCGAAATTAGGTTTTATAATGGCTGCAGCAGGATCAGCAATTGGACTTGGCGCAATATGGAAGTTTCCTTATATCGCTGGGAAGAGTGGGGGAGGAGCATTCTTTTTAATCTTTATATTATTTACTGTATTAATTGGACTACCACTACTTATAGCTGAATTTATGATTGGACGCAGTACGCAGAAACAAGCAGTTGGAGCATTTAAAAGTATCGCACCTAATACAGGATGGCACTGGATTGGACGCCTTGGCGTTGGAACATGTTTTATACTACTTTCGTTTTATAGTGTTGTAGGTGGATGGGTGTTAATTTATTTATTCAGAGGAGTAACGGGACAACTTATTACTCCGGGACAAAATTATGGAGCATTATTTACTGAAACAATTGGAAATCCCGCTTGGGCGATTATGGGACATTTCGCTTTTATGTTCATTACGATTTGGGTTGTATCAAAGGGTGTACAAAATGGAATTGAAAAAGCAAGTAAATATATGTTGCCAGCATTGTTCGTTTTATTTGTTGCTCTTATTATTCGTTCATTAACACTTGATAATGCAATACAAGGTGTGAAGTTTTTCTTACAACCAGACTTCTCAAAGATTACTTCAGAAAGTATTTTATTCGCTATGGGACAATCATTTTTTGCGATTAGTATCGGGATTTCGATTATGGTCACGTATAGTTCCTATTTAAATAAAAAAGAAAGTTTACCAAAATCAGCAGTTACAATTGTTGGATTGAATTTATTTGTTTCATTATTTGCAGGTCTTGCTATCTTTCCGGCCGTATTTTCATTAGGAATGGAGCCAACAGAAGGGCCTGGATTACTATTTATCGTATTACCATCTGTATTTAGTCAAATTCCATTCGGTGGGTTGTTCTTAACAGTATTTCTTGCACTATTTACATTTGCGACATTAACATCGGCATTTTCTCTACTAGAGACAGTTGTTTCAGCATTAGCAAATGGTGAACAAGAAAAGAGAACGAAATTATCATGGATAATCGGTTTCGGCATTTTCTTAGTAGGTATACCATCCGCGTTATCATTTGGAATATGGAGTGATATTACGATTTTCGGAAAGAATATTTTTGATGCAGTAGACTTCTTATCTAGTAATATATTAATGCCACTTGGAGCACTATTTATTAGTATTTTCGTTTCATTCAAAATGGAAAAAAAGGTGCTAGAAGCAGAGTTTTTTGTAGGTGGAAATTATGGAAAGAAAGTATTTACTTGTTGGGCGTTTTTACTTCGATTTGTAGCGCCACTTGCAATAATCATCGTCTTTTTAAATGTAATAGGGATTATTTAATCTAAGGTGTTATAATATTCAGTAAAAAAGAAGGTGATGATTATAAAGGTGAATTTGATAGGAACAGGGAAATACATGAACATTAGAGGGAAAAAGCTATACGTTGAAACGTATGGAAATCTTAAAAATAAACCGGTCTTATACTTGCATGGTGGATCAGGAGAAAGTTGCTATGATTTTTCATTTCATCAAGCGGAACGTTTAAAAGATTCTTTATATGTAATAATGATAGATCAAAGAGGTGTTTGTCGCTCAGAAGAAATTACTAAGGACGAAGCTTTTGGATTACATGATTTGATTGAAGACTGTGAGGAACTAAAAAAAGTATTACAAATTGAGAAATGGTCTGTCATTGGACATTCTTTCGGTGGATATGTAGCATTGTTATATGCGTCGATATATCCAAGTTCAATAGAGAAAATCATATTTGAAGCGCTAACTTTCGATTTTGCATTAACAAGTAAAGCTTTGTTACAAAAGACAGGGCATTTATTAAAAAAGTATGGAAAAGAAGAAGTAGCAGAAGAGTCCCTTACTTATTCATCTAGCAATGCTACTTCAGAAGAGTTGCTAGAAGCCTATATAAGATTAAGCGATGAATTAATAGAAAAAAGAATGGAGATTTACAATTATAAGGAAGATGAGACAGATGAGAGTTTATATAGTGATGATGAGTGGGAAGTATTTTCAAAACGCTCTAAGATTCATTTTGATAGATTAAAATTAGAAGGAACAGTTCATACTTCATTATTACGAAAAATAAAAGATGTACAAAATCCAATGTTATTAATTGTAGGAAAACATGATGCAGTAACGTGTGAAAAACAAATTGAAACGTTTAATAAAGATGCTCAAAATGGGGATTGTATTGTATTCGAAGAGAGTGGTCATACACCGCATTATGAAGAAGCAGATAGATTTGCAGAAACAGTCATGCATTTTTTGAAATGAAGAAAAGGGTGCTTCTATAAATGAGAAGCACCCTTTCTAAATTTCTGGATATGTGATTGTTATGTTTGGCCATTTACTTTGCCAATTCTTTTTAATAACTCTGTTTTTGTACATATGTATACGTTCTTTTGTTTCAAGAAAATGAGCTGTTGGTCTCACTTGTAAGGAAAGAACATCTTCAATACCACATGGGGCTGTTAATATGACGTTGTTTCGTTCATCAAGTGTAACTCCTAAAGCTGTTGCGGTTTCAGGAAATTTAGAAATAGCATCAACAGAAGAAGAATACGGTGGCATATTATTCACTACATGCATACGAGCTTGATTCTTTACCGACCAAGGAATAGTAGCATCAATATTCTTTAATTTATTTTCTAATGATTGTTCGTACATCTCATCTTTATGTAGACTATTATAATAAATTACATCAACATCAGGCATAGTTGTTTTAGCTTCATAGTAATGTAAAGTATCCCAAATTTTAGAGCGAACAAACCCGGCACAAATCCACCAATCAGGTAAATTTAGTGATTTTGCCATTTGTAATACGTTCATCATCCATTCGTCGTTTTCAATTAAGCGAATTATATCTTGCTCTGTTTGTATAGTCATTTGCTATCCCACCTACTTTTTAATTGAGGACTAATTCATCAATTTAATAATCCATGTGATCCAGTAAGCACCTGGTATGAATAACAGTTGTGCTAATAACGTACCAAAAAGTCTAGAAATCATTAGCCAACCATACATTTTACTCATTGCTTCTGCACCTTCTTCTGATTGAAGAGCTCGCTCTGTTAAAAGAGCGATACGTGGATCGAGCAGCACTGTTAATAAAATAGTAGCAAAACCATTAATAAGGCCAGAAGCTGTAGTAGCTTTTGTTGCATAAGCTGGAAGTAAAAAAGAAGCGTATAGGGCTGAAAGAACACCAGCTGTATAAATTGCAGTAGCAAACATATTAATAAGCATAATACGTTTTGGAATACCACCGATACGCAGTCTATGAATCATTTCTAATTTTGGAAAGCGTACGTATTTTCTTGTGTACTTTAATTTTTGAATGTTATTTGTTTTCATCATTCGAATGAAAGAACCATCTGTTTCAAAGTTTTGAATGACGTATCCAAATAATTTGGTCAAAGTTGGATACAGTATAATCGCAAGTAAAGTACCGACAGAGGCGGATAATAGAACGAGCCGTATAGTATGTTCTAAATTAATGGAAGCGTCTCGTTTTGCCTCATCGACAATCCCGCCGATTAAAAAGGCTTATAGCATGTTAGATGTTCTTGAAATAAGTAACACCATGCCTACGACAGACAAAGCAACAGCAATTCTCTTTAAACGCACTCCAGCTAATCGAATACTATAAGAGCTCGTTTCAACCGCGTGAATAACAATTGTGAAAACCATTATAACAATTAACGTTATTGACATTAGATTCACCAGTTTCTATTAAAATAATTATAACTTTTTTACTTTATCATATGTATCGTTTTTTGTAACTGAAAGTATGTGACATAGAAGAAATAATTTTCAGAAAAGATAAATAATGGTAGTATAGTAAAAGGTAGGCATGAAAAAGCCTTCTATATAATATGTAAAGTAAATAGGAGCGGGGGATTAAATTTGTATACAACATTTCTATTTGATTTAGATGGAACATTGACGGATCCGAAAGAATGAATTGTAAATTCAGTATTGTATGCATTAAAGAAGCTTGGAATTGAAGAACTACATGTAAGCGAGTTAGATTCATTTATTGGTCCACCCATCCAGCAATCATTCATAGAGAGATACAATATGAATGAAGGAGAAGTTGAACGAGCTGTTTTTTATTTCAGAGAGTATGTAAAGCAGCGTGGATTGTTAGAAAATAATGTTTACGAGGGTATTCCAAATCTTTTAAAACAATTAAAAGATACCGGAAATCGTTTATTTATAGCAACTTCAAAACCTACTGTATTTGCAAAACAAGTACTAGATCATTTTCAACTAACGAATTATTTTGAAGGTATCATTGGAAGTAATTTAGATGGTACGAGAATAAAAAAAGAAGAAATTATTTCTCATCTTTTACAAACAAATGAAGAATTTAGTAAAGAAGACATTGTTATGATTGGAGATAGAAAGCACGATATAATCGGTGCGAATCATAATGGAATTGCTTCAATTGGCGTTTTATACGGTTATGGTAGTAAAACAGAATTGACTGAAGTTGGTGCGACTCATATAGTAAATGATGTAAAAGAACTTCATCATTTTTGTGTAGAAAATAGTTTGGTAAAGAAGTAAATATAGAGACTAACAATCCCCTTATAACGTATGACGATGAAATCGTTTATGTTTAAAGGGATTTTTCATATGTAATCGAATACTTATAATTAGACATTTTTAGCATGAAAAATTTGTATGAATAAGAGGAGGGATGTCAGAATCGAAAGATTAGTAGAAGTTTATCTATAAAAGTTTGAATTTTCTGTTTGATGGAGGGGTATAATTGGAGCTAGTTATTATATTATTAGCACTTAGTTTACTAATGTTTGTAGCATATAGAGGGTTTTCTGTTATTTTATTTGCGCCGATATTTGCATTATTTGCGGTATTTTTGACAGAGCCTAGTTTTGTATTACCTTTCTTTTCGAATATCTTTATGGAGAAAATGGTAGGTTTTATTAAACTATATTTCCCTGTATTTTTACTTGGGGCAATATTTGGGAAAGTAGTAGAAATGTCAGGAATTGCAGATTCGATTGCAAAGACAATTATAGAGTTAGTTGGTGAAAAACGTACGATATTAGCGATTGTATTAATGGGTGCTATCTTAACGTATAGCGGTGTTAGTGTGTATGTAGTAGTGTTTGCTGTTTATCCGTTCGCAGCTAAGCTGTTTCGACAAGCGAATATTCCGAAGCGTTTAATCCCTGGAACGATTGTACTTGGAGCAGTTACGTTTACAATGGATGCGCTACCTGGATCACCACAAATTCAAAACGTAATACCTACAACATTTTTTAAAACGGACATTTATGCTGCGCCGATACTTGGTATTGTAGGGGCAATTTTTGTACTGACGTTAGGCTTACTATATTTAGAGAGTAGACGTAAGAAGGCGAAGGCAGTAGGAGAAGGGTATTTTGGTTTTAACGATGGAGATACTGAAATGGCAGCTTCTTTGCAAGTAGAACAAAAAGATATGCCATTACTGAAAAGCATTGAAATTACAAGAGTACAACAAGTGATTGCTTTTATACCACTTATTTTAGTAGGTGTAATGAATAAAGTTTTTACTATTATGATACCGAAGTGGTATCCGAATGGTTTTGATTTTTCTGCAATTGGTATGAAAGCATTTGGAAAAGTAGAATTAAGTGCAGTAGTTGGAATTTGGTCAGTAGAATTGGCACTTATAATAGGTATTGTAACAACGTTATTACTGTATTGGAAACGAGTAGTAACAGGATTTCAAGCTGGATTGAATACAAGTATTGGTGGAGCGCTACTTGCAACGATGAATACAGGAGCTGAGTTTGGATTCGGTGGTGTCATCGCAGCACTTCCAGGTTTCGCGATTATGAGAGACGGCATTTCTGCCACATTCACGAATCCTCTAGTGAATGGAGCTGTAACGACGAATATTTTAGCTGGAATTACAGGCTCTGCATCAGGAGGAATGGGAATTGTTTTAAGTGCGATGGGAGATAAGTTTATTGCAGCGGCCAATCAATTTGATATTCCATTAGAAGTAATGCACCGTATCGTGTCAATGGCATCGGGAGGAATGGATACATTACCACATAATGGAGCTATTATTACTATTCTTACAGTAACAGGTTTAACACATAAACAGTCATATAAAGATATTTTTGCCATTACAGTTTTGAAAACGGTTGCCGTATTTTTAGTAATTGCATTCTATACTGCAACAGGAATTTATTAAGTCGATATTTTATAAACTAAAACATTAATTAGGGTAAGAAGGGGTGGAGTACTTGCAAGAAGTTGCTGAGTTTCGTATGCCGAAGTCTGTATTATATGGAAGAAATTCGCTTGAAAAGCTGGGGGAACAATCTAAGAAGTTGGGGAAAAGAGCGTTTATAGTTACGGATACAATTATGGAGAATTTAGGATATGTTGATAGGTGTATACAACAATTAAATACGAAAGGTATTACTGTTAGTACATATAATAAAGTAAATGCTGAGCCTACAAATATACACGTGTTAGAAGCGTTAACACTTTGTAAAGAAGGAAAGTGTGATTTTATTATTGGTATTGGTGGTGGAAGTTGTATTGATGCAGCGAAAGCAGTTGCGGTGTTATATACAAATGGTGGAGAAGTGGAAGATTATGTCCAAAAAGATATGGAAATAGACAACGATCCGCTACCACTAATTGCAATCCCAACAACTTCTGGTACTGGATCGGAAGTAACAAGTGTAGCAGTAATTACGAATAAACGAACAGATGTAAAAATGATGATGAAGCATCCAAATTTCACACCGCAAGTAGCGATTATTGACCCAATATTAACGCGTTCGGTACCACCTCATATTACAGCAGCAACAGGGATAGATGCATTATGTCATGCAGTCGAAGCATATATTTCTAAAGTTTCACAATCGCTTACCGATGTACTAGCTCTTTCCGCTATTAAAAGTATTATGAAATATTTACGTATTGCATATGAGGATGGAGAGAATATGGAGGCAAGAGAAGCGATGATGATTGCTTCTTTACAAGCTGGAATTGCATTTTCAAATGCATCAGTTACATTAGTTCATGGCATGTCTCGTCCAGTGGGGGCATTATTTCATGTACCACATGGTATATCGAATGCAATACTATTACCTACAGTTTTAGAATATACAAAAGTTAGTGCAGTAGAAAGACTAGCGGAAATTGGACGTTGTATAAATAAAGATTTGTATTCCTATTGTGATGAAGAAGTAGCCGACTACACGCTGGGAGAAATAAAAAAACTTTGTTTTGATCTTCGTATTCCAAATTTAAAAGAATACGGAATTGGTGAGGTTGAATTTGAAAAAGCTATTTCTAAAATGGCATCAGATGCAATTGAAAGTGGAAGTCCAGCAAATAATCCACGTGTGCCATCATATGATGAAATTAAACAGTTGTATCGAGAATGTTTTCATTATCAATATGAAGATTCTATAAAAACATTTGATAATTAATTTCAGAATATTCTTATAAAATTTCCTTGGAAATAGTTAAAACAAGACTTTATATTATAAACGTAAAGTCTTGTTTTATTATGTATAATATACATAATAAAATGTTATGATTAGTTTTAAAAAACAGTATAAGGTGGGTGTTGGGTGTAATGAAAACAATAGGTTTAATTGGTGGTATGAGTTGGGAATCAACTTCTGAATATTATCGAATCATAAATGAAGAAATAAAAGAGAGATTGGGAGGGTTACATTCAGCAAAATGTATGATAAATAGTGTAGACTTTGAAGAGATTGAACGATTCCAGTCTAACGGAGATTGGAATGGAGCAGGAGAAGTATTAGGGAATGCAGCATATTCGCTACAAAGGGGAGGAGCAGATTTTATAATTATTTGCACAAATACAATGCATAAAGTAGTTGAGAAAATAAAGGAGAATATTCATATTCCAGTTTTACATATTGCAGATGCAACTGCAAAAGAAATTAAAAGGAAAGATATTCAAACGGTTGGTTTGCTTGGAACTAAATATACAATGGAGCAAGATTTCTATAAGTCACGTATTGAAGAGAATGATATAAAAGTCATAGTACCATCAGAAAAAAATAGAGAAAAAATAAACGAAGTAATATATACAGAATTATGCTTAGGAAAGATAACATCTCAATCTAGGGAGTATTATAAAAGAGTTATAGAAGAGCTAGTACAAGAAGGGGCACAAGGAATCATATTAGGTTGTACAGAAATAGGATTATTAATAAAGCAGGAAGACGTAGCAGTTCCGATATTTGATACGACTTATATCCACGCAATTGAAGCGATAAATGTCGCTCTAGAAAGTAGATTATAAATGTATTATGTAAACTTAATTCGTGTATCTGGAAAACATTCAGAAAATATTTTATAATGTAAGTGGTTACATTTAAGGGGGAATGCGTATGTTTTCAGTTCAACCAATCGCATTTGTACATAATGAAAGAAAGGAAATAAAAGATGATGAGTGGGGAGAAGTAAGATCCTATATTAATTTAACTGAAATGTATACAGAGGAAAGTATACAAGGGATTGAAGATTTTTCTCATATTGAAGTTGTTTTTTATTTTCATAAAGTAACGGATGAACAAATTCAATATGTTGCTAGACATCCTAGAAATAATAATGATTATCCTAAAGTAGGCATTTTTGCACAGCGCGGGAAAAATCGCCCGAATCGCATAGGAGCAACAATTGTAAAGGTGATCAAAAGAGAAGGTAAATCAATTATTGTTGAGGGGTTAGATGCTATTGATGGCACACCTATATTGGATATAAAGCCGATAATGAAAGAGTTTATGCCGAACGAAGAAATTCTACAGCCTAAATGGGCAACGGATATAATGAGACAGTATTGGAAGGGGAATGGAGTAAAATGAGAATATATGAGGCAACAATTGCAGATTTAGATGGACTAGCATCAGTTTTTAATAACTATCGTACGTTTTATAGACAAGATTCCGATATAGAAGGAGCAAAAGTATTTTTGCGAAATCGAATCGAGAGAAAAGAATCCGTTATTTTCGTAGCAGTTGAAGACGGTGAATATATTGGGTTCACGCAATTATATCCATCATTTTCTTCCATTTCGATGAAAGAATTATGGATTTTAAATGATTTATTTGTACAAGCCACTAAGCGCGGAGCAGGAACAGGTAAAAAATTACTAGAAGCTGCTAAAGAATTTGCCTTAGAAAATGGTGCAAAAGGTGTAAAATTACAAACAGAGATCGATAATTTATCAGCACAGCGATTATATGCTGAAAATGGATATTTGAGAGATAATCGTTATTTCCATTATGAATTAACGTTTTAAAAAAATCATATAAAATTAACGTTTTAAAAAAATCATATAAAAAGAGACGTTTTCATTGTGAAAACGTCTCTTTTTATATGATTATAGTTGATTTAAAACCCAATTTGTAGCATCTTCAAAATTTTCTGCAATGTAGTTTGGCTCAATATGTGCCCATTTGTCTCGGTACGTATGTAAAGCATCATGTCCAGCGCCTGTTCGAATTAATATCGTCGTCGCATCTACAGTTGCTCCTGCAACGATATCAGTCCAGCGATCACCAATTACAGCGCATTTTGTTAAATCAAGCCCATGTTTTTCTGCTGCTTGCAGCAGCATACCTGTACTTGGTTTTCGGCATTCACAACCATCACCGTGTTTATGAGGACATACGTAAATATCATCAAAGCCGAACCCTTTTAATTCTTGTGCAAAATCCGCTACAGTTGCTATCCCATCCGCGATACCTGGTTGATTTGTGAAAGAGAAAATTTTTATATTACGAGATTTTAGTTTTTGCAGAGCTGCTTTTGTAAAAGGAAATAATGTAAAAGAACCTGGATAATGTATTGTAGTGTCACCACCAATTGTACCGTCACGATCAATAAAAATAGCTTCGATGTTTGTCATAGTTTTAGTCCTTTCCATGTATAAGTAGTTTAAAAATGTTTTACAAATCGATATCCATTTACTTCATATCCTAATTTTTTGTAAAAAGGATGTGCTTCTACTCTTTTTGTTCCACTGACTAGCCATGTACCGATACAATTATGTGTCTTTGCTAATTGTTCTGCATAATCCATTAATACTTGTCCAATGCCTTTCCGTCGTATTGTAGAATCAACGCTAATAATTGAAATTTCCCCATAACGAGTTATATCTTCTAAATTTTCACGTATACGAAACCCAAGTAATCCATATATAGTGTCTTCTTCTTCATAAACATATAAAAAATCAAAAGGACTCATTTTTACGAATCGTAATCGGTTGTTCATATCTTCATAGGAAATAGAGGAACCTTTTAATTCTGTTGTTAAAGAACAAAGTGCATCTATATCGTCTATCGTAGCTTCGCGAATTTGAAAAGACATATAATCAACTCCAATAAAATGTAATCAAACATTTATTATTCTGTTAAAAAAAATTTTTTCCTGCTATAAAAATAAATATTTTATAATGATATATAGATAGTTGTATGTTATTCTTTTCCTTGTTTGTATTGGAAATGGAAAGAAGGGGAATGTATGTTAGCAGTAAATATTCGCTCTGCAGGATATGATTTAGCGGAAAAGACAATTCATGATATTGACTTTTCGATTGAAAAAGGTGAATTAGTTGCACTTATTGGTGCAAATGGTGCTGGGAAGAGTACGACGATTAAAACGATGCTCGGTTTACTAGTAAATATGAATGGTGAAATATCATTCGGTGAAAAGAAAAATCCTTATGCATACGTGCCGGAACACCCGACATATTATGATTATTTGACGCTTTGGGAACATATCGAACTATTAATGGCTGCTCGCGAGAACGAAGTAGGAAGCTGGGAAAGAAAAGCAGAAGAGTTATTACATATGTTTCGAATGGATAAACATAAACATGAGTATTTATCAAAGTTTTCAAAAGGTATGAAACAAAAATCGATGCTCATTTTGGCATTTTTAACTGAACCAGATTTTTATATCATTGATGAACCTTTTATCGGTTTAGATCCAGTAGCTACGAAAGAGTTTTTAAGTTATTTATATAAAGAAAAAGAACGTGGCGCAGGAATTTTACTTTGTACGCATGTATTAGATACCGCTGAAAAAATTTGCGAAAGATTTTTACTCATTTCGCAAGGTACATTAGTCGCAGATGGACATTTAGAATCTATCCAAACGTTAGCAGAAATGCCAGGAAGTTCATTATTAGACTGTTTTGATGTAATTGTAAGGCGTGAACAGCATGATTAAACAACAATTTTATAAAAGATTGCGTCATGAACTCCATCGTAAATGGAAGTCCATACGTTCTATAACTGATTGGACGGTTGCGCTATATATTATTATTCCAGCACTTATATTTATAGGGATTTATTATCGTGCACTATGGATAGAAGAACTATCGACGGGAGAGACAGTTTATTTCGGATTAGGTTTACTCGCATTTTATGTGATGACATATGCAAGGGGAGTACGTTCATTTTTTGAACAAGCGGATAGTTTATTTTTAATTTCTTATCCCGCTCACATGCAAAAGTTAATCCAGTATGGCATGACATATACGTTAATTCGAATAGCGATAACGAATGTAGTGGTAGTAGTTGCTATGTTACCAGTGTTGATGAAAAGTATTGGAGTGACGAAGGTACAAATCGTATTATTTTGGCTATTCTTTACTGCATTTCGATTTATGTTGTCGTTGTTAACGAGATTTATTCATATACGTGTGGGGAAACGATGGTTACTATGGATTGTAAAAAATGTGATATTTTCTATAAGTCTATCCTTTTTTGGATTGAGTCTGTTTCTTATTTATAAAAATTCCTTTTATTCTATACTATGTATCGGTCTAGCAGTTTTATTAATCATCGTATTGATAAAAGAAAAACTAAATTATAAAAATTGCTTTTTTAAAGAAGTTGAGAAAGAGAAAGAAGAAAGTATGCGCTGGACAAGTGGGATTATGCAAGTTGGTGGTCATGCGGCTAAACCGAGTAGTTCGAATAAAAAGCCGTGGATGTTTCCACGTTCTAAAAAGTTTTTAGGGAAGAAAAAGGATTCTCGTATTGTTGAATCCTTTTTAAAAGAATTTTTCCGTACAAGTAGTGCACGAATATTTTATATTCAAATTGGATGTTTAAGTACTGTAAGTATTATCATGAGTCCGAGGTGGATTGCAGCTATTATTCTTGCATTTGCTTTAGTTGCAATCTCTCGTTATATGCGCGATTATTGGAATGAATTTACGAAAAAAATGTTTCTTCATTTATATTGTGATGAAGGAAAATTACTACTGTTAAGATGGAAGGCAGATCGCTATTTATTACTCCCAGTACTACTTTTGTATGGAATAGTTATACTTTCTCATTTTTATTTATTACCAGCTGTAATGGCCGGGATTATTTTTATAGTATGGATTGGTTGGATTGTATTTTTACCATAGAAAAAGAGCCGAAAAATGGCTCTTTTTTTAATCTGTTACACATTGATAAAGAAAATATACTAAAACGAGTATGCTTGCGGCGGAATACATGACATCTAAAGTCATCTGATTGCCTCCTCATTGTTGTTGTACTTATATTGTATGAAATCTTACAATTTCATATTCAAGTGAAAAATATGTGAACGTTAACAAAATTGTAAAGTGCAAAAATTACAATCATTTTGTATAATAGAAGAAACAACCGTTATATAAAATATAATGAGTGAAAGGGAGGGAACATAAATGCCAAATTGGTTTAGAAAAACCTTAGTCGCATTAATTACCGTATTTACATTTGGTTTAGTGACGCCTCCTTCCATATTGCTTGATAATGCCAAAGCTGCAGACAAGCCTACGAGTACAGCTGGGCAACAAAATTTGGAGAGTACGTCCTATACATATGAAGAAACGAATGATAGGTTAACCACCGATACTTTTATTACTTATGCAATGCTAGAAGCAGAGAAGCAGTCGATGCAAAAGTTTGGCACTAAAATTGGTCCAGTAATTGAAGATGAGTTTAAAGATGTAATATTACCGAAAATTGAAGAGGCAATTGCTGAGCTTGCAAGTGATGTGCCAGAGGAGTCATTGCAATCATTAGCGATTTCTCAAAGACCAGCTGGCGGAAATAATGAAAAGATTTTTCATGTGTATGACACGAAATCAGGAAATGACTTATTGCGATTTCATGTAAGAAGAGATCATCCACCGCAAGATGGTTATTATTTTAATTTCCACTATCACCGTTTTGATGATGGGTACTCAGGACACCATGAATTGGGGAATATTTATTGGAATACGAATATACCGCCAAAGTGGCTTTCTTAAAAAGAACAAGAGAAAATCTTGTTCTTTTTTATGCTTATAGAAGGGTAAGGCAACTATATTGTTGAATAAAATAGGTTTAGGAAAAAAGAAGTAAGGGAGTATGGGAATGCAAAAATATATTGTTTTTGACTTTGATGGCACATTAGTAGATTCACAAAATATATTTGTACCAATTTATAATCAAATTGCTGAAAAGCACGGATATAAAACGGTAAGGGAAGAAGAAATTGAGTATTTGCGTAAATTAACGATGCCAGAGAGATGTAAACAACTTGATGTACCATTGTATAAACTACCGATATTAGCGCTGGAGTTTTATAAATTGTATCAACCCGCTATAAAAGATCTTATTTTGTTTCATGGGATGAAGGATGTATTAGATGAACTGCATAAAAAAGGATACGGAATTGCCGTTATATCTTCTAACTCAGAAGAGCATATTCGGGCATTTTTACACAATAATGATATAGAAAATATACAAGAGGTATATTGTTCTAAAAATTTGTTCGGTAAAGATAAAATGATAAAAAGATTTTTAAAATCGAAAAAAATAACAGAGAAAGATATGTTATACGTCGGTGACGAACAGCGAGATGTAGCAGCGTGTAAAAAGGCTGGGGTGAATGTAATATGGGTATCTTGGGGATATGATGTTATTGAAACAGTGAAAAAAGATGCACCAGATTATATGGTCAATACACCAATGGAAATTGTACAAGTAGTACAAGGGGCGTATTCTTAATATGAATACACTTTGAGCAGGTATTCATCATATTGAATTTTGGGTAGCAAATTTGGAGGAATCCATTTCTTTTTACGATCCGAATGGGTTTATTGTAGAAGTAGCGTATACATCAAATGTAGAAATGCAAGGGGAATAAAAATGAAAACAATTACAGCGTGGCAAAACAATATACAAATAGTAAAAGATGCAGTTAATATTGAAGAAATCTCCAAAGGTTTCTCACCGGATAAGAAATATATAATTACGAGTGCGAATAACGAAAAATATTTATTACGGACAGGCGATATAAAAGAGTATGAAAGAAAGAAAATAGAGTTTCAAATTTAAAATGAAATGCAAAACCGTAGTGTGCAAGCACAAAAACCAATTGAAATGGGTTTGTTGGCAGAAGAAGGTTTATGCTACGGCATTTTTTCATATTTAGAAGGGGAAGATGCGAAGAAGCTATTGCCTACATATACACCAAAAGAACAATATGATATTGGTATAGAAGCAGGAAAAGATTTAGCAAAAATGCATACATATGAAGCTCCTAAGGATATCCTTCCATGGTATGAAAGAGCAATGGAAAAACATCGAAAATATGTAGAGGCATATAAAACATGTGGAATAAAAATAAAAAATGATGATAAAATCATAAAGTTTATAGATGAAAATGAAATATATTTAAAGAACCGCCCAAATCGGTTTCAACACGATGATTTTCATTTAGAAAATATAATTGTACGTGATGTGAAATCAGTCAAAGTAATTAAGAGTGTGTCTTTATTATGCTGTTTAAATGAATAAATAGGCGTGTATTCATTTTGTTTATACTTTTGTAAAGTAATGGTTTCGATTACGCCATCTTCATTTATAAGTGTACAAGTTGATGATTGTAATAAAACATAATCCCATTTTTCGCGTTCATATGTATTCTCATTTAAATATTTCTTATATTTTATTAATAGCTCAGGAATTTTCATATTATCTAATGCTAAGATTGACTGTCCTTTTTTCACTCTTACTTCATGTGAAGTGGATGTAATATATAGGCGGTCTTCGTATCTTTTCACCTGGAAGCCAATACTGTTAAGAGGTTGATTGTTAGAGTGCACTTTAAAAAACATATGATTATCTTTAAAATCTAGTAAGTAATCACGTACAATTTCAGTAAATTGTACTGGTGTTAGTTCTCCTTGTTTCTCTAGTTTCTCGACTGTCTGTAAATATGTAGTAGGATCGTCCCATCCTTTCTTATCTATACAACCTGAATAATCGTGATGAGTAATCGAAACAATTTCTTTGAAAATTTCTGTGTACACAGCTTTTCCTCCTGATAATTTAATTAGTTGAATAATAGAATTCTGTATCCTTTACGTATTATCCTTTTTTTTTGCATAGAGAAAAGGGGAATAGAGGGAAGTGTTATCTTCCCTCTATTAAAATATTTATTTGATTTTCTTAAATACAAGCGGCTGCGTACTTAACATAGCTGGTACATGTAACTGAAGGGATGGGAATTCACCACTTACATTCATTTCATAAGCGAATAATAAACTCATTTTTATTTGGAATAAATCAACTTTTGCAGAGAAGATGTCGTAATGATGATGAGCTAATTGAACATCCATCTCCATAAATTGTACAAATAACGAATCATCTCGTTTGTATACTTGTAATGTTCCGTATGCAGGATGTTCAAAAGTACCAGTATAATCCTCTAACTTGTGAGAAGGTGTAGTTCCTTTAATTTGTTCAGGAATGGATTCAGTTGCTTCTTTCATCATTTCCTTCATTTTTTCAGTATCTTCTACAGCACGTTTATGCCAATCAATGGATTCTAATTCAAGTAGTTCATCATAAATTTGATTAGCGAGATAAGTAGGTAGTAATGTGCCTCCAGCATTCGTTAATATGACAAGGCCTATGTTTTCTGTTGGTATGAATGAAACAAGCGCTGAAAATCCATCAATATTACCGCCATGATGAATCACCTTATTACCACGATAAGCGCTAATAAACCAACCAAGGCCGTAACTATTTAATGGAGATTCAGGAAGTGATAAAACTGGTTGATCTGGAATTGAATTGTGCGGTGTATACATTTGTTGTAATAATTCAGGAGAAATTAATTCATGCTCTCCAAATTTTCCTTGTTTTAAGTGAAGAAGGACCCAATTGGCCATATCTTCAATTGTAGAATTAATACAACCAGCAGCGCCAACCGTATCGATGTTGCGGAATGGAACTTCTTTTATTTCACCGTCATTTTCGATGTAAGGTAAAGCATAATCATCTGTTGTTTGTGAATCTGTAACAGAGAAGTTTGTATGCCTCATATTTAAAGGTTCTAAAATATGTTCTGTGGCGTATTGTTCCCATGTTTGATTCGTAATGTTTTCTACAATATAACTAATTGTTGCATACATTAAGTTGTTATAAAGAAATGCTGTCCGGAACGGTGCATCAAGTGGTAAATGTTTTATTTTTTCAACGAGATCTTTTCGAGATAAGGAAGAGCTATACCAAAGAGCTTCATGACGACTTACACCAGTTCGATGAGAAGCTAAATCCCGTCCTGTAACTTGTGAGCTAGCAAGTAGTTCAGATAAAGAGAAGTTAGGTATATAAGACTGGATAGGAGTATCCCAATTAAACTTTTTTTGCTGTGCTAATAAGCTTAATGAAAGTGTGCCAAAAGCTTTCGTTGAGGAACCGATTGCGAACCGAGTACTCGGTGTAACAGTGTCTTTTGTCTCTAGATTTCGATAGCCAAATCCTTCTGAAATAATAACTTCACCATCTTTTATAACAGCCACAGCAGCTCCAGGAACGTTTAAATCCTTCATCATTTTTTCAACCGTTGTTTGTAAAGCAGTCATAACAGGAGTTTCAATTTTAGACATACTTCTAACCTCCAAATATAAATTTTGTTCTACCGCACTATACTTTCGGTAATAGAAAATGAAAACCTTTTTAATTATGGAAAGTTAATAATTTTGTAAGGATGAATAAAATTATTATTTATTTAGAATTTTATTTTTATTATAATTAATTTAAATTAAGATTTAGAAAAGATGGTGAAGAAGTGTGCTAATAATAAAGAAATTACTTTGTGATAATAAAAATAATCCGATCGGCATAGATTCGAAAGTTGTTAAAATGAGTTGGCAACTTGAGTCGAGTAACCGAAGTGTAAAACAACTTGCTTATAGATTGCAGGTTGCGAAGGATAGAGAGTTTAAAACTATGGTATTTGATTCACAGAAAGTAGAAACAGATCAAAGTTTATATATACCAATCAATTCATTTTCATATAGTACGGAAACACGATATTTTTATCGAGTGAAGGTATGGGATAATCATGAAGAAGAGTCGTTTTGGTCAGAAGTAGCATTTTGGGAGACTGGGTTACAAGGGCAAGACAATTGGAGTGGTAACTGGATTGCTGCGAAAAAGGAACGAGCGCAAGTTATGTCCTTTAATAAAAATTTTACTATTAAAAAAGTAGTTAAAAAAGCGCGTTTATATATCACAAGTTTAGGATTATACGAGGCTTCTATAAATGGAGAGCGCATTGGAGATTGTTATTTTACCCCTGGATGGACAAGTTATGATAAGAGAGTACTGTATCAAACGTATGATATAACGCATTTATTAAAGGGTGAGCAGAATACTATTTCGGTTCTGGTAGGTAATGGCTGGTATAAGGGACCACTTACCGTGCATCATGTACGTAATTATTACGGTAGAAGACGTGTGATAATTGCTCAAGTACATATAACGTATGAAGATGGAACGAAAGAAAAAATTGTCACAGACGAAACATGGAAGGTAACTCCAAGCCCAATTTTGTATTCAGAAATTTATGAAGGGGAGGTTTACGACGCTAGGCTAGAAGAAAGTGGGCAAGGGCTAGAAGATGTTGAAGTAATTGAGCATTCCAAACAAATAATTGTTGCGCAAGAAAACGAAGCAATTCGTAAAATGAAAATTATTAAACCGATTTCTATTTCAAAACTACCGAATCACGAATGGCTCATTGATATGGGGCAAAATATGGTAGGTTGGGTTCAATTTACAGTCCGTCATGTTTATATTGGCCAAAAGATAGAATTGCATCATGCTGAAATATTGAATAAAGACGGTAGTTTTTACACCGGAAATCTCCGAAAGGCAAAACAAAAAATAGTGTATATAGCAAAAGGAGAAGAAGAGGAAACGTTTGAACCTCATTTTACATATCAAGGCTTTAGGTATGTGAAAATAAGTGGATTAACCCAGCCGCCTCAAATAGCAGATTTTGAAGGGATTGTATTACATACGGATATGGAAAAAGCGACTGAATTTGAAACGTCTAATCCATTAATCAATCAACTTCATCATAATGTGGAATGGTCTCAAAGAGGGAACTTTTTTGATGTGCCAACAGATTGTCCGCAGCGAGATGATCGACTTGGATGGACCGGAGATGCACAAATGTTCATTGGGACAGCTACGCAAATTATGAATGTACAATTGTTCTTTAAAAAGTGGCTCCAAGATTTATCATTAGATCAAAATGTTAATGGAGCTGTGCCTTTAGTTATTCCAGATGCTTTTGGGAAAAGAGCGGATTTTGATTTACATACTTCTGGTGGTTGGGGCGATGCAGCAATTATATGCCCATGGGTTCATTATTTACATTACGGAGATGTATCGATTTTAAAAGAACAATATGACAGTATGAAGAAGTATATAGATTACATACGTTCACAAGGTGAGAACGAGTATTTATGGGATACAGGCTATCATTTAGGGGATTGGCTCGCATTAGATACGAAACCAGATGTATATGAAGGCGGAACAGACAAGCATTTTATTGCGACAGCTTATTATGCCTATTCTACATCGCTTTTACGAAGGATTGCTGAGATTTTAGGTGAAAATACAGATGCTAAATTATATGCAGAGTTACATGGGAATATTGTTCAAGCATTTCAAAATGAATTCGTTACACCAAATGGTAGGTTAATTTCAAATACACAAACAGCCCACATATTAGTACTTCTTTTTGAACTAGTGAAAGATGATGTGAATGAGAAAGTATTTAATCGCTTAATTGAGCTATTAAAAGAAAATAAAAATCATTTAACAACAGGTTTTATAGGAACACCGTATTTGAATTTAATATTAAGCAAGTTTAAACGTCATGATCTTGCTTGTAAGCTGCTATTTCATGAAGATTATCCATCATGGTTATACCAAGTGAAAAAAGGTGCCACAACGATTTGGGAACATTGGGATGGCGTGAAAGAGGATGGAACACTTTGGAATGATAGCATGAATTCTTATAATCATTACGCATATGGCTCTATTGTTGAATGGATATACCGATATATTATTGGATTAGAAATGGATGAGACAAAACCTGCATATAAACATTTTTATGTACAACCACATTTTGATTCGAATATAGAATGGGTTAAAGTAAAACGTGAGACAGCTTATGGAGAAATTAAGATTGAGTGGCGTGTAGAAAAGGAACAAGCCTTTTTATATATTTCTGTACCAGCTAATACAAGCGCTACATTACGGATAGACGAAACAAAATGGAAAGCAGAACATGACGTTGGAAGGGATTTAGGATCAGGTGATTATACATTTACATTTTGTAAAAATATATTGAAGTAGAATTCTGTTTATATAGAAATATATTTTTATTCATTAGGATTATTTAATTCACTGTTTTTCATGTTATGATAAATTTCATATAAGATTGAAAGAAGGTTTTACTACATATGAAACATGCTGAATATGAATACTTAAATTTATGCCGCCATGTAATGGAGCATGGTACGAAGAAAGAAGATCGTACAGGGACAGGCACTGTATCTGTATTTGGATATCAAATGCGTTTTGATCTAAGTAAAGGTTTTCCTTTATTAACGACAAAGAGAGTGCCGTTTCGCCTTGTAGCAAGTGAACTGCTTTGGTTTATGAAAGGTGATACAAATATTCGTTATTTATTGCAGCATAATAATAATATTTGGAATGAATGGGCATTTAAGAGCTGGGTAGAAAGCGATGAGTATACTGGTCCTGATATGACTGATTTCGGTCTTCGCTCACAACAAGATGAGGAATTTAAAGTGCAGTACGATGAGCAAATGGAATTGTTTAAAAAGAACGTTTTAGAAGATGATGATTTCTCGAATAAATATGGTTATTTAGGAGATGTATACGGAAAGCAGTGGCGTGCCTGGAAAACGACAGCTGGTGAGACGCTTGATCAATTAAAAGATGTAATTGAAATGATTAAAAAAACGCCAGACTCCCGTCGCCTAATTGTTTCTGCCTGGAATCCTGAAGATGTACCAAGTATGGCATTACCACCTTGTCATACGCTATTCCAGTTTTATGTAGCGGATGGCAAACTTTCTTGTCAGTTATATCAAAGAAGTGGTGACATATTCCTTGGAATTCCATTTAACATTGCAAGTTACTCACTACTAACACATTTAATTGCACATGAATGCGGACTTGAAGTGGGAGAATTTGTTCATACAATTGGAGATGCACACATTTATACGAATCATTTTGAGCAAGTGGAAAAGCAATTGGCACGTGAACCACGTCCGTTCCCAAAACTTACATTAAATCCAGATGTGAAATCTGTGTTTGATTTTGAAATGGAAGATTTAACGATTGAAGGATATGATCCACACCCAGCAATTAAAGCACCGGTTGCAGTGTAATTGTAGAGGAGATGAAAAGATGATAGTTTCATTTATGGTCGCAATGGACGAGAATAGAGTAATTGGTAAAGATAATAATTTACCTTGGCGTTTACCGAGTGAATTACAATATGTAAAGAAAACAACGATGGGTCATTCGCTTATTATGGGAAGAAAAAACTATGAAGCGATTGGTAGACCACTGCCTGGAAGACGTAATATCATTGTAACTCGTAATGAAGGGTATCATGTTGAAGGCTGTGAAGTAGCACATTCTGTAGAAGAAGTGTTTGAGCTATGCAAAAATGAAGAAGAGATTTTTATTTTTGGCGGAGCGCAAATTTATGAGCTCTTTTTACCATACGTAGACAAGTTATATATAACAAAAATTCATCATGCATTTGAAGGAGATACATTCTTCCCAGAAATCGATATGGCAAATTGGAAAGAAATTTTTGTTGAAAAAGGGTTAACGGATGAAAAAAATCCGTATACGTACTATTATCATGTATATGAAAAGCAACAATAATAATAGAGGTTGATGTGAATATTCGCATCAATCTTTTTATCTGTATCCATCAATATAGGTTTATAGATGAGATTCGATAGTGCTATAATGAATGGTAGCATGTAAAAATGCTAATATTTTCTAAAGTATTGATGTAGAAAGAGGAGGAGAATCGATTGAGAAAGATATGGGGGATTCTTTTTCTTTGCTTAACATTCATGTTAGTTGGATGTGGTAAAGAAGAAAAACCACAAGAAGCGTTTGATACATATACAAAAGCATGGAATAAACAAAAATTTGCAGAAATGTATGATCAATTATCAGAAAAGGCAAAAAAAGATATTTCGAAGAAAGAGTTCACTGAGAAATATGAAAAAATTTATTCTGGCATTGAAGTGAAAAACTTAAAAGTAGAAGCAGGAGAAGTAAAAGAAGATAAAAAAGATGAAGGTCCTGTTCCTTTTAAAGTAAGTATGGATACAGTCGGTGGTAAAATCAATTTTGCCCATGAAGCAAAAATGGTGAAAGAAAAAGATGGAGATAAAGAATCTTGGAAAATAGATTGGACTCCTGATTTTATATTCCCAGGTATGACAAAAGATAGTAAAGTGCGTATGCAAACGACAGAGCCAAAACGTGGTGAAATATACGATCGTAATGGAAAAGGTCTTGCAACGAATGGGAAAGCTTCTGAAATTGGAATAGTTCCAGAAAAATTAGACGATACTGCTCCGCAAACGAAAGAGACAGTAGCGAAGTTATTAAATATGTCTGTAGAAGAAATTGATCAAAAACTAGCTGCTAAATGGGTAAAACCAGGGTATCTCGTACCAATTGGAATTTTGCCTGAGGGGGCAACGCAAAATACGTACATTGATTTACCAGGTGTTTCAACAAAACCTGTAAATGTTCGTACATATCCGTTAGGGGAAGCGGCAGCTCATCTGACTGGTTATATTGGAAAGGTAAATGCTGAAGATTTAAAAACGCTACAAAAGAAAGGCTATCAAGCTGATGATCCAGTTGGTAAAGCCGGTTTAGAGCAAGTATTAGAGGAAAAGCTACGCGGTAAAAAAGGTGGCCGTGTCTTTGTAGAAGATGCGCAAGGAAAAGAAATTAAAAATTTAGCAAAAACAGATGCTGTTGATGGAGAAAATGTAACTTTAACTATTGATAGTGCTGTTCAAGAAAAAACGTATAATGAAATGAAGGGCGAAGCTGGTTCAAGTGCAGCAATTAATCCGAAAAGTGGAGAAACAATTGCACTAGTAAGTAGTCCAGCATATGATCCTAATATAATTGCACGAGGGACATCGAAGGCACAACGCGAAGCATGGAATAATGATCCGAAAAAACCGATGACGAATCGATTTACACAATTATCAGTTCCAGGATCTGTATTTAAGCCTATTACAGCTGCAATTGGTCTTGAAACGAAAACGATTGATCCAAAAGAAGAGTTGAAAATTGAAGGATTAAAATGGACAAAAGATTCTTCTTGGGGTAATTATTATGTAACACGTGTGAAAGATGCAAATCCGATTGATTTGGATAAGGCGATGAAATACTCGGATAATATTTATTTCGCACAAGAAGCTTTGAAAATCGGAAAAGACAAGTTTATGAGTGAAGCGAAAAAATTCGGATTCGATGAGAAATTACCAATTGAATATGGATTCCCAGCTTCTAAAATCGCAAATGATGGTATTAAAAATGATATTCAAATGGCAGATACAGGATATGGACAAGGACAAGTATTAATGACTCCTCTTCATTTAGCTTTAACGTATGCGCCAATTGTAAATGATGGAACGATTCCATCACCGTATATTATTAAAACAGATAAACAACCAAAAGCTTGGAAAGAAAATGTAATTTCTAAAGGAAATCAGGATATATTAAAAACTGCTATGACGAAAGTAATTAATGATCCAGACGGTACAGGGAAAATTGCTAAAATTGATGGAATGACTCTTGCTGGAAAAACAGGGACAGCGGAATTAAAAGTATCGAAAGAGGCCGAAGGAAAAGAACTAGGCTGGTTCGCTGCATTTGATTTGAATTCACCAGATATGGTCATTACAATGATGATTGAAGATGTAAAAGGTAGAGGCGGAAGTAATATTCCAGCTGAAAAAGTGAAACATGTGTTTCAAAAATAGAAAATGATGAAGACTATCTCCATGGAATGTGGAGGTAGTTTTTTGTTTCACCAAAACGTATTGAAAAGATAGTGTTTATTAACTTACGAAAAAAAAGTAGCTATTTTTTATTGACATTGAACATAACTTTTTGTATTATACTTACATAAGGTAAGTTATTTACTTTCGAAATATAAATCTCAAATTAAAGATAAAATGTGTAAAAGGGAGAGAATACAATGACAAAAGTACTATTTATTACAGCAAATCCAAATTCAGCAGAAGGTTCTTTCGGAGTGGCAGTAGGGGAAGCTTTCATCGAGGCTTATAAAAACGAACATCCACAAGACGAAGTTGTAACAATTGATTTATTCAACACTACAGTCCCAGCAATCGATGCAGATGTATTCGCTGCTTGGGGTAAATTTGCAGCAGGTGAAGGTTTTGAAACTTTAACTGAAGTTCAACAACAAAAAGTTGCAGCAATGAACACAAACTTAGAAACATTTATGCATGCAGATCGTTATGTATTCGTAACTCCAATGTGGAACTTTAGCTATCCACCAGTAGTAAAAGCATACTTAGATAACTTAGCAATCGCAGGTAAAACATTCAAGTATACTGAAAATGGTCCAGTTGGCTTATTAGAAGGCAAAAAAGCACTTCACATTCAAGCAACAGGTGGCGTTTATTCTGAAGGAGCATACGCAGCTGTAGACTTCGGCCGCAATCACTTAAAAACAGTATTAGGATTCATCGGTGTAAATGAAACTGAATACATTGCAGTTGAAGGTATGAATGCAAACCCTGAAAAAGCACCAGAAATTAAAGAAGCAGCAATTGCTAATGCTCGTGAATTAGCAAAACGTTTCTAATATAGAATACTTAAAAATGTCCAAGCACTTGCTGTTTGGACATTTTTTCTTCTTTTTCCTTCGTTTGTCTAGTATAATGAAGGTCGGAATGATAATAGGTGGGGGTTCTGTATGATTCAAACGTTTTTTAAAATCTTTTATTTAATTTTAATCGTAATTGCGATTACACCGAGAATGTGGCGTCTGAAAAGACAAGTAAATACGATGTCGCCACAAGAAAAAGATAATGTTGTGTATAAAACGACAAATTGGTTTGGTAAGAAAATGGTACGTGTAGCTGGTGGGGCAATTGAAGTAAATGGTCTGGAAAATGTTCCAAAAGATAAGCCGGTACTAGTTGTAAGTAATCATCAGAGTAATATGGATATTCCTGTTTTACTAGGTTACTTAAATAAACCAATTGGATTTGTTTCAAAAGCAGAGATTAAGAAGTTTCCAGTTGTACCAACTTGGATGGAACTTATGAATTGTGTATTTATGGTTCGTAATGATCGTCGTCAATCTCTTCAAGCGATTAAAGATGGAATTGAGCTGTTAAAGAACGGGCATTCTATCGTAATCTTCCCAGAAGGGACGAGAAGTAAGGGTGGCGAAATTGGAGAGTTTAAGGCTGGGAGTTTTCACCTTGCAGTAAAGTCAGGTGTAGCAATCTTACCTGTAACGTTAGATGGTACACATAAAATGTTTGAAGCGAATGGAAACCGTATGAAACCAGCTCATGCAACAGTAACAATTTCTAAGCCGATTACACCTGAAGAGTATGCGAATATGGATATTAAAGAATTAACGAAGCATACACAGGATGTTATCGCATCACAATTACATAAGTAATAAAAAAGGTTTCAGCTTAATATAAGCTGAAACCTTTTTTATGCTGTAGGTAAGACATAAAAGAGTACGCAGAAGAACATCATCGCACTACCACCTAAAACGAAAAGATGCCAAATGGCATGATTGAAAGGTAACTTTTCCCAAAGGAAGAATATAGCCCCTACAGAATATAAAATTCCACCTGCTAAAAGTAGTGAAAAACCATGTCCAGTTAGATTTTCATAAAGTGGTTTAATAGCAACGATTATGAGCCATCCCATTATGATATAGCATAATGTTGATGCCTTAATAAAGCGACGTACAAAGAAAATTTTGAAGATGATACCTCCGAGTGCTAGTGTCCATATAATAGCGAGTAACGTCCAGCCTAATGGTCCGCGAAGCGTAATAAGTAAAAAAGGAGTATATGTGCCAGCGATTAATAAATAAATGGCTGAGTGATCTAGTATAGTAAATAATTTTTCTACTTTTGGATGATGAATGCTATGTAACAAGGTCGAAAACAAGTACAGTAAAAACATGCTTACACCATAAACCGTAAATGCAACTACAGCAGATGCGGTACCATGCTTAGAGGCATGAATAATTAATATAATTAAGGCAGGGATGCTTAAAATGGCACCGATACCATGTGTAATTGCATTTGCAATTTCTTCTTTCACAAAATGCGTCATTCGTGTCATTTTTTCAGTCATAATGCAAATCCTTTCTACTATCATAAAATAATATGTCATTTCCCTTACCATATCATACACAAGGGCAATAGAAAATGAAATTTGTATAATTGATTATATTTTTGAATTTTTTTGACAAAAGGCAATGGATTTGTTGACGTTTTCAAACTTTTTTGACAAAATAAAATTATGCAATAGTAGGACAAGGAATCTACTAATAAAGGGGATGGAGAAATGTTTTCAAATATTGGCTTTCCAGGATTAATTTTAATTTTAGTAGCTGTACTCATTTTGTTTGGGCCGAAAAAATTGCCAGAAATCGGAAAGGCTTTAGGGGAAACGTTAAAAGAATTCAAAAAATCAACGAAAGAATTGACTGATGATGCATTTCAAGAGAAGGAAAAGAAAGAAAAAATGTAATGAATTTTCCTCGAAATGGATAAATAAAGTGTGGTGAACGAGATGGAAGATCGGGAAATGAGCGTAGTAGAACATATTGTTGAGCTTCGCAAACGAGTAATATATACAGTACTATCCTTTGTCCTATTTTTAATTATCGGATTTACTTTTACGAAGGATATTTATTTTTGGCTAGTAAAAGATTTACCAATGAAATTAACTGTTCTCGGTCCAAGTGATGTATTATGGATTTTTTTCTCGATTGCTACAGTATTTGCTATCGTTTGTACAATTCCTTTTGCTGCTATACAAATTTGGTTATTTGTAAAACCGGGTTTACATCCAAATGAACAAAAAATGATAGTAATGTATATACCGGTATTGTCTATATTATTTATTGCAGGTTTATGTTTTGGATATTTCGTTGTAATGCCGTTTTTATTTCATTTTTTAACTACGATAGGTAATGAAATGTTTAATACGATGTTTACGACAGAAAAGTATTTTCATTTTGTTCTTAATTTAACAGTTCCATTTGCTGTAATTTTTGAATTACCTGTAGTTGTCATGTTTTTAACGAGTATTGGACTGTTAACGGCGGAATTGCTAATAAAAATAAGAAGGTATGCTTACGTAGCATTGATTATCATTGCATCGTGTATATCACCGCCGGATTTTTTATCACATAGTTTAGTAGCGGTACCACTTATTTGTATTTATGAAATTAGTATCGCTTTATCAAAGATTGTCAGTAAGCGGAAAAAGAAAAGAGAAGAAGAAATACAGTCGAAAAGTGCCTCGTTATAAAGGCACTTTTTTTATTTATTTGTTATACTTTAGACATAAACGTATACAATATATAGAAGAAAAAAATTATAGAATCTCCAAAATTTAGACAAACTTTGCACTTTGCTAAGTTTATACTAAAATTATTAAGCAATATACGGATAACGGGATTCCTGTCTGATCGGATATTTAGGACGGAGGATGAATAGAGTATAAATCTTCTAACCAAAAGGACTACAGGGATTGACTAAGGATACTTTTGTATTCATAGAAGTCTCCACTTTAAACAACGTGTTTTAGCGTAAAGTAGAGGAAGTTCAAAAATCCAATGAAAAAGAGGATTGATATTGTGATTACGAAAAGTTTTTATTTCACTCATTCAACAGGGGATTGTATTAAAATATTCGAAATCCCTGTCCTACAGGCACAGCATCCATTATCGTTTCTAATTCAGTCTCGTCTTCAATTATTTATTGCAAAAATTCAAAAACAAAAGCACCCAAGATTTTCGTATTCTTTCCGTGAATATTTGCAAAATTGTTTGAAGTGGAATGATTATTTAAATGTATATAAAACAAATACCCTTGAAAAAAATGCATGATACAGAGTATGGACAGGGTTAGTAAACTCTGTCTTTTTCATTTTAGGTATAAAAATATAATTAATTTGGTGAAATTTGTTCGAAATTGTTGAAAGCACAGGGAATGCTAGTATAATAACAAGGAGAGCGTATTGGAAAGGGAAGAATATAATATGCAAAAAATTAAAATTGTAACAGATTCAACTGCAGATTTAACGCAGGATGTAATCGAAAAGTATGGCATTCATGTGCTACCATTATCAATCTCTGTAAATGGACAAACATATTTAGATCGCGTTGATTTACAACCTGATGAATTTATTGAAGAAATGATCAAATCAGAGGAATTACCAAAAACATCACAACCGGCAATGGGTACATTTGTAGAAATGTATGACAAGTTAGGTGAAGATGGAAGTGAAGTACTTTCCATTCATATGACAAGTGGAATGAGTGGTACTGTGGCAACTGCCAATAGTGCTGCATCAATGACCGACACAAAAGTAACAGTTGTTGATTCTCAATTTATTACACATGCTTTAGCATATCAAGTAATAGAAGCTGCAAAAATGGCAAATGAAGGACGCTCACTAGAAGAAATTTTAAAACGTGTAGATGAAGTGAGAAAGAATACTCGTTTATATGTAGTAGTAGATACATTAGAAAATTTAGTGAAGGGTGGGCGTATCGGTAAAGGAAAAGCGTTTATCGGTTCGCTACTTAATATAAAGCCAATTGCTAGCCTTGAAGATGGTGTTTATAACCCTGTAACGAAAGTGCGTAGCCAAGGTCAAATTGTAAAAACGTTAGCTAAGTTATTTGAGGAAGATACAGCTGGAAAAGTTGTAAAAGCTGTTGCAATTCCGCATGCGAAAGCAATTCCTTTAGCTGAAAATGTAAAAGCGGCTGTTGAAAAAGTGAGTGGATTTGCTCAATCAGAAATTTTCTTTACAACGCCTATTATTAGTACTCATACAGGTCCGGGTGCAATTGGATTTATGTATTTAGCAGAGTAATAAAAAAGCTACTTGAAATGAATTTTCAAGTAGCTTTTTTTTATGTGAATAGAAAGTAAGAAATAAGAAGGGTTATACAGGCACTCCCGCTAATGATATAGCGAGTCTGTAAATATTCATTCATAGAAAACACCCACTGATTAAAGTTTTACTTTATGATTTTCTATAGTATATGTTGGATATAGAAAATAAGTAGTTACGTTATACGTGTAATGTTTCAATTTTTTCATTTACTTGCTTACCGTTTGTTGCGTTATTATAAGTAAAGGTTTGGCCTAAAAAGAGTACATGCAGTTGTTCCCACGGTAACATACGTAAATTCCAATTATTTCGAAGCCTTGTTACTGCCTCGCGGGGTGTTTCATCGGCGAGGGCAAAAGCTCCGTAATGCATCGGTATAAAGTGTGTAGCGTTTAAATCTAAATAAGCTTGCACTGCCTCTTCAGGTGAAACATGAGATGCTTTCATAAACCACTCTGGTTCATAAGCGCCAATTGGCATAAGGGCAATATCAATTGAAAAGCGTCTGCCAATTTCTTTGAAACCTTGGAAATAGCCACTGTCACCACAAAAATAAACGGTTTCTTTCGTTAGTTCATTATTAATAATCCATCCACCCCAATGTGATGTATTCATATCAAATAAGGATCTTCTCGTCCAGTGCTGAGCAGGTACGAAGTGAAAGGAAACATCATTAATGATCGTGTTTTCCCACCAATTATACTCTTCTACACGAGTAAATTTTTTGCGAGTAAATAGTTTTTTCAGTCCAATAGGTACAAGGTATAAAACATCATCATTTAGTTGGCGAAGCGATGAAAAATCTAAATGATCATAATGACCGTGTGAAATGAGGACAATATCAATTTTAGGTAGTTCTTGTATAGAAAGACCAGGTTCAGTAAGTCTTGGAACTAATTTTAATTTAGTAGCCCATACTGGATCTGTTAATATATTCAGCCCATTCGTTTGGATAAGGAATGTGGAATGACCAACCCAAGTTACAGACGTCTTTTCAAAGTTGTTTTGTAGGAATTTACTTTGTTTAACAGGTGATTGTTCTACTAAAAAAGAAAAATCCTTTTTATTTTGTTTTCGTTCTTTTCGCCAACGTATAAAGGAACGAATTGATTTTTTTGTACTCACATTATCCATGTTTTCATAACGTTTTGTCATGAACATCACCTCATTTAAAATCGTTGTAATTGTATTGTACCGAAATGTTGTTAAGGAATACAGTGTATAACATGGATGAATGTTTAAGGGATTGTTAAAAAATAGGGGGATGCGTTTACAAAAGTAACAATAAAATTAGTTTTGCAACTTCTATTTAGAGAAATAATAGTAAAAAAATAAATTTTGTCTAGTAATTGGCTTGAAATAAAGAAGTAACATACGTAAATTCGTACGATTTCGTGAACAAATGTAGTAAACAATTTTCTCGTAGTGTTAACTTTTGTTATGATAAACATAACCTATTTAAATTTAGGATAGAGAAAAGAGGTTTATAAATGAAGCGTTATCAAAAAATAATTGGTCTTATGGTTGTATTTTGTCTCTTTGTACTTGCTGGATGTAGTGAATCGGGTTCAAAGCTTCGTAAACCATTGAATTGGGATTTAGAAACTTTCCAATTTACAAATCAAGATGGAAAGTCATTTGGTACAAAAGATTTAAAAGGGAAAGTTTGGGTTGCAGATTTTATGTTCACAAATTGCCAAACAGTTTGTCCGCCAATGACTGCTAATATGGCAAAACTGCAAAAGATGGCCAAAGAAGAGAAATTAGACGTTCAGTTTGTTTCGTTCAGTGTAGATCCAGACCTTGATAAGCCGGAGAATTTGAAGGCTTTCATTCAAAAGTTTACAGAGGATACTAGTAACTGGAATTTATTAACGGGTTATTCATTAGAAGATATTACAAAGTTTTCAAAAGATAATTTCCAATCACTTGTAGATAAACCTGAGGATGGTCAAGTTATACATGGTACATCATTTTATTTAATTGATCAAAACGGAAAAGTAATGAAAAAGTATAGTGGTATTAGTAATACGCCGTATGAAGACATTATACGTGATATGAAGAGACTAGTGGATTAAAAAGAAGGGTGCACAGCACCCTTCTTTTTTTTACATTAGTCTATGGATAAAATGTCATGCTGTTGTGGAAGTTTTGGTGCCCGAATTTCTAACACGCCGTTTTGATACGAAGCTTTCGCTGCTTTTTTATTAATTGAGTACGGTAATTTAATCAATCTTGATGCTTCTGAAATGGAACGTTCTCGGCGATAATAGTTATGAGATGTTTCTTCCTCGACCTCTTCAAGTATCTCTTCTTTTACAGAGACTTTTAAGTATTCACTTTGTATTTCAATTTGAATTTGTTCTTTTTGTATACCTGGTAGTTCAGCTGTAACAACGAGTTCTTCACCAACTTCATATAAATCTACGGGGAATGTTAATAAACGATTTCCTTTTTGGAAAAAATGATTTAAATCAGCGATTACATTGCGAAGTGGTGTTTGCTCGAAGAAATCATCAATTTGCTTTAAATAATTGCGAACCGGTGGGCGAGAAGAGTCTTTTTTTTCTTCACTCATGGTATTCCCTCCTAGAAATCAATTTGCAATATCATATGACAAAAGCGGAGAAAGGTGATTGCCTAGTTTTCATGTTTTCATAAAAAATTGTTAAAAATGTGAAATGGAGTGATTTTTTTATAGTTTTTGGTCGCCATATTCAATTGATTATGCTAGTATAAATAGGGTTGATATAGTAGTATATAGACAGAATGAAAACTGAAAGAGGGTAAGAAGTATGTGTGGTTTTGTAGGATGTTTATGTGAAAACCCTAGAGAGTTTTCAGAAACAGAAAAACATCAATTTGAAAATATGAACACGATGATTTTCCACCGCGGTCCAGATGACGAAGGATATTTTCGTGATGAACATGTACAATTTGGCTTCCGCCGTTTAAGCATCATTGACTTAGAGGCAGGACATCAGCCGCTAACTTATGAAAATGATCGATATGTAATTATTTTTAATGGTGAAATTTACAACTATGTAGAATTACGTGAAATGTTACTTGAAAAAGGTGCAACGTTTGCAACACAATCTGATACAGAAGTTATCATTGCATTGTATGCACATATGAAAGAAAAATGTGTAGACTATCTTCGTGGTATGTTTGCATTTATGATTTGGGATCGTGAAGAGAAGAAACTTTTCGGTGCACGTGACCACTTCGGTATTAAACCTTTATACGTCGCACAACAAGGTGATACTACATTCTTCGCATCTGAGAAGAAAAGTATTATGCATGTGATGGAAGATAAAGGCGTTAATCCAACGTCACTACAACATTACTTTACGTACCAATATGGTCCAGAGCCAGAAACATTAACAATTGATGTTAATAAAATCGAGCCTGGTCATTATTTCGTAAAAGAAATCGGTAAAGAGATGGAAATCCATCGCTACTGGAAACCTTATTTCAATGCTTCAAGCGCAACGAAAGAGGAGCATATCCAAGCAATTCGTGATGTGTTATATGATTCAGTAAAAGTGCATATGCGCAGTGATGTACCAGTAGGTTCATTCTTATCTGGTGGTATTGATTCATCTATTATCGCTTCTATCGCAAGAGAAATGAATCCAAATCTTTTAACATTCTCTATTGGTTTTGAACAACGTGGTTTCAGTGAAGTTGATGTTGCAAAAGAAACTGCTGAGAAATTAGGCGTTAAAAACCATAACGTATTCATTTCAGCGAAAGAGTTTATGGATGAGTTCCCAAAAATCATTTGGCATATGGATGATCCTTTAGCAGATCCAGCAGCTGTACCATTGTACTTCGTTGCAAAAGAAGCACGTAAGCATGTAACAGTTGTTCTTTCAGGTGAAGGTGCAGACGAGCTATTTGGTGGTTATAACATTTATCGTGAGCCAAACTCACTAAAAATGTTCTCTTACATTCCTAGCCCAGGTAAGAGCGTTCTAAAAGCATTAAGTGGTGCTCTTAAAGAAGGCTTTAAAGGAAAGAGCTTCCTAGAGCGTGGATGTACGCCAATTGAAGAGCGTTACTATGGAAACGCGAAAATCTTCCGTGAAGAAGAGAAAGTTGAATTAATGAAGTATTACAATGAAAGTGTTAACTATATGGATATTACGAAACCATTGTATAACGAAATTAAAGATTATGATGATGTAAGCAAAATGCAGTACATTGACATGTTCACATGGTTACGCGGTGACATTTTATTAAAAGCTGATAAAATGACAATGGCAAACTCATTAGAACTTCGTGTACCGTTCTTAGATAAAGAAGTGTTCGATGTTGCATCTAAAATTCCAACTGAATTTAAGATTGCTAACGGAACTACGAAAGCTATTTTACGTGAAGCAGCACGCGGAATCGTTCCAGATCACGTATTAGATCGTAAAAAACTTGGATTCCCAGTACCAATTCGTCACTGGTTAAAAGACGAAATGCATGATTGGGCTATCAATATTATAAACGAGAGTAAAACAGAGCATTTAATCGACAAACAGTACGTATTAAACTTACTGGAAGCACATTGTGCAGATAAAGGCGATTATAGCCGTAAAATTTGGACTGTACTTGCGTTTATGGTATGGCACCAAATTTATGTTGAGCATAAATACGATACGAATAAGTTCCACGAAGAAACGAAACGTGCGTATAGCTTAGTTTAATTAGAAAAACCTTAAGATCGCATATGATCTTAAGGTTTTTTTCATAAATAGAACGAATTATTGATACAATAATAGTAAAAGGATGGACAACATATGATTACGTTTGAAAAAGTAACTGTAGATAATGAAAGCGTTGTTAAAGAAATGTTTCGCTCGCATAATGTAAGTGAGAAACAGGTGCAGTATTGCGTAAAAGTTGATGATACATATATTGGTGTAATAGATTACAGTGTTCAAGAAGAGAGTATAGTTTTATCTCAATTAATAATTCATTTTGATTATCAAAGTTACGGATATGGAACAAATACGTATTTTACATTTGAAGAGATGATGAAACAAAGAGGTGTGAAAGAGATAAAAGTGTTACAAAAGGAATTAACAGAACAAGCAAAAACTTTCATAGAGAGCTTTGGCTTTAATGAAGAAGATGGAACATACGTGAAGAAAATATAACGATGATTAGTAATGTGCTAAAATAAATATAAGGCAGGTGGATACATGATAATGACTTCTGGTCTTGTATTAATTGGAGGATGTTTTATTTTGGCAGAACTAAGCCATAAGTTCATTCGGAAAAGAGCTAGTAAGAAAAGAAAGCCGTACGAATTACAATATGTACCTGTGTTTTTTATTTTGTTTTGCATGCTTGTTACAGTACAAAATATTACTAATTTCCCGCCACTTTTGAACATTTTTTTAAAGTTCGGTTTGTTATACAGCGGTGTTGGAATGGGTCTTTTATTTATTTTATTTTGCATACGTTATATTCACTATCAATCGTATATATTTATTTTAAATTGGTTAAAGCAAGATGATAGAAACCGCCTTACATAAGGTGGTTTTTTATTTGTAATTGTAACAGAACTTGTACATTTTACATAAAATAGGACGAGTAGCAATGTAAACCTATTACACGAAAGAAAGGAACGAGACAGTAATATGAAACTTGTAATAGACGCAGGTCACGGTGGATATGATTCTGGTGCTGTTGGTAATGGTTTAGTAGAAAAAAACTTAACACTTCAAATAGCGAGACGTGTGCGAGACATTCTATCTGCAAACTACCCAATTACTATTAAAATGACACGTGATAGTGATGTATTTATCTCTTTATCAGAACGTGCTAATATCGCTAATTCTTTTGGAGCAGATTACTTTATCTCATTTCATATAAATAGTGGCGGTGGAACTGGATTTGAAAGTTATATTTATAATGGGTTATCTAACAGTAGCTCCGCATATGCAAAGCAACAAAAAATTCATGCAGCAGTCAATCCTGTATTAACAAAATACGGCCTTCGTGACCGAGGGGCAAAAAAAGCAAATTATGCAGTACTAAGAGAGACTGCAATGGATGCAATTTTAACTGAGACTGCTTTTATTGATACAACGTTTGATGCAAATTTATTGAAAAATCCACAATTTATTGAAAATCTATGTCAAGCATATGCAAACGGAATAGCAGCTATTTTTGGAGTAGCTCCGAATCCGAATCCTCCAAATCCACAACCTCCAAACCCTCAGCCAACACCACAAACGAAGGGAGTTGCTTATATACTTGGGAAAAATGTAAATTTAAGAAGTGGCCCATCAACATCTTCTTCAGTAATTCGCCAATTAAACTCTCCAGAATCGTATGTCGTATATCAAGAAAGTAACGGATGGTTAGACTTAGGTAACGGACAGTGGGTGTATTATGACCCGTCTTACATTAATTTTGTAAAGACGAGCAATAGTGATGGTAGCGCAATCGGTGTCGCATATATACAAGGAACGAATGTGAATTTAAGAAGTGGTCCATCAACATCTTCTTCAGTAATTCGTAAATTAAATAAACCAGAATCTTATTTAGTATTTATTAATCAAAACAGTTGGTTGAACCTTGGTGGAAATCAGTGGGTGTATAATGATCCATCATATATTAAATATAATCAATATTAGGAAATAAATTTATAATGTAATATGAATGCGTATCTATATATAACATAGATACGCATTTTAAGAACGGCCATTATTTACATACTTATACAGATAGTTTCAAAAAGAAACATTTGAATAACGGATAGAATCTAAATAGTATATATTAAAAAAGTTCTCTGATATACATTGACAATGTATGTAATATACATTAACCTTTAATTGTTAATGATAATCGATTTCATCTAGGGAGGACATATGGTACATACTAAAAAAATGTTTATGTTCTGCATTATGATACTTATGGTTATAATCGCAGGGTGTAGTAAAGAAGAAAAAAAAGAAAATGATCCATCAGCTAAAGCGAAAGATTCTTATACTGTAAAGCATGCAATGGGCGAAACGACAGTAAATGGTACACCAAAAAGAGTTGTTGTTTTAACGAATGAGGGTGCTGAGGCACTTTTAACTGTTGGAGTAACGCCAGTTGGAACGACAAAACCACGAGCTGGGGATGAATGGTATCCTCATTTAGCGAATGAGTTGAAAGATACGAAAGTAGTAGGAACTGAGCGTGACATTAATTTAGAGGCAGTAATGAAGCTTCAGCCGGATTTAATTATTGGAAATAAAATGCGTCACGAAAAAATATACGAGCAGTTAAAAGAAATCGCGCCAACAGTATATGCTGAAACATTGCGCGGTGATTGGAAAGAAAACTTTACGCTTTATACAAAAGCTGTAAATAAAGAAAAAGAAGGGCAAAATGCTCTTAATGATTATAAAAAGCGTATTGCAGGAATAAAAGAACAATTAGGTGATAAAATTAACTCTAAAGTTTCAATTATTCGCTTCGTCCCAGGTGATGTTCGTATTTATCAAAAAAATTCATTCTCAGGCGTTGTATTAAATGATATTGGATTTAAACGACCACCACTACAAGATAAAGATGAATTTGCGATAAAAGGAATTACAAAAGAACAAATTCCAAATATGGACGGGGACTACTTATTCTATTTCACATCTGATAAAGATGCGGATAAGAATAATGAAGGAAACACGTTAGCGAAAGAATGGACAGAAGATCCGCTCTTTAAGCAGTTACAGGCTTCTAAAGATAATAAAGTATTCGAAGTAGATGAAGTGATTTGGAATACAGCAGGTGGTATTGTAGCTGCAAACCTTATGTTAGATGATATTGAAAAATATTTTTTAAAGTAAATGAATGGTCGAGTACATCACCTTAAATGGGTGATGTACTTTTTTACTTGTAAAAATACAGAAAATTCCTTCTTTTGAGTGTGAATAAGTTGTACAATTAAATTAATTATGGAATAAAGGAGTGGGAATGAATGAAAGCTACTCATAAAGATTGGATTTTGTTTAACGGAAGAATTGTAAATACGAAGGAAGAACAGCCGATGATTCCATTAGAGGAGAGAGGCTTTCAATTTGGTGATGGTATATACGAGGTACTCAGACTATATGATGGGAAGCCACATTTATTAGATCTACATTTGGAACGATTCTTTAATTCTATGGAAGAAATAAAACTAATTCCACCTTTTACTAAGGAGGAGTTAGTGGTAGAGTTGCATCAAATGATTGAAAAAAATCAATTTCAAGAAGATGGGAATGTATATTTGCAAATATCAAGAGGTGCTCAAGCGCGTAATCATGTATATGAGTCAAATATGCAACCAACATATTTTGCAAATATTGTTTCGTTTCCAAGACCAATTGCTGCTATGGAACTGGGAATAAAAGTTACGGTAGAAGAGGATATACGGTGGAAGTTTTGTCATATAAAATCTTTAAATCTGCTACCTAATATTATGATTAAAAATAAAATAAACGAACAAGGCTATCAAGAAGCGATATTAGTACGAGATGGAATTGTAACTGAAGGGTGTCATTCAAATTTCTTTATGGTGAAGAATAATAAATTGATTACACATCCGGCTGACAACTTCATTCTACACGGCATTACACGTCACTTCGTTATTACATTAGCGAAAGAGTTACATATTGAAGTAGAAGAACGAGAATTTTCACTACAAGAAGTATATGAGGCTGATGAGTGCTTCTTTACAGCGACACCACTTGAAATATTCCCAGTCGTTCAAATAGGTGATGAACAGTTTAGAACCGGCGAAAGAGGACCAATTACAAAGAAACTCCAAGTTGCATATGAAGAAAGTATTCGTTTGTTTAAAGTTACGAACTAATATTGAAGAAAAAAGCTGGTATTCCTCCAGCTTTTTTTCATGATATAATTCAAACATAGGACAAGATTTGAAAACGTTGTAAAAAGGGGATTTAATGTATGAATTATGAAGATTTTAAAGAAGTAATTCACGGTAGACGAAGTGTTAGGAAGTTCACAGAACAAGAAGTATCCATTAGTGACATAAAAGAAATTATTGATTGTGCTCGTTATGCGCCGAGTGATACGAACTCACAAACTTGGGAGTTCTTGGTCATTATGAACCGAGAGAAAATTAAAGAAATTGAGCAAATGACTTGGGATGCATTACATAAACTTGCGGCAAAAGCGGCAGAAAACGGAGAAGAGAAAGCAGGGAAATTACTTACCCGTTCATTTGGACCATATGCAACAGCTTTCTCAGAGGCACCTGTATTAATCGTGTGTTTGGCAACACCATATGAATCAAAATTTCGTGAAAAGATATTTGATCCAATTGCTTTTGTTCCAGATTCAGTTTGGGAAGAAGAAGGAATTAAGAGTAGCTGTTTAGCGGCACAAAATTTAATGCTGGCTGCACATGCGAAGGGGCTTGGTACTTGTCCAATGACAGGACCGGTATTGTTAGCTCAAGATGAACTACGACAATATTTACAAATTGAGTCTGAAAAACAAATAAATATGGTTATTTCACTCGGTTTTCCGAAAGATAAGCCGAAGAAACTTCCAAGAAAAGAAGTAGATGAGATTACAACATTTGTTTTTTAAAGCTTAAAATAAAAAGACATTGAATGAACAATGTCTTTTTATTTTGGACAGGTATGTAATTAATTTGTTGGGCTAAAATGATAGATAAGAGGGAATTACCATTTATTTCATAAAAAAAATTAATGTTCTATTAAGGAAAGTATGATACATTAATCGTGAGCAATATTCTATTTGTTCATGAAAGTGTTGAAAATAGTCTTAAAATTTAAAAGTTATTTTTGTATAATAAATTATATTGAAATGACAGGGGGGATGAATTTTGAAAAAATTCATAATCACTGGATTGTCTGTATTGTTATTAGCCGGTTGCGGTGCTCCACAAGAAAAAGAGGATGCGCAATCAAAGCAGGAAGAACGAGTTGTAAATGCAAGTAATGAGAATATAGTAGTATTCCCTGAAGGTGCAGTACCAGTTGGTGAAGGAAAAGTAAAAGTTATTACACCAGATGGTACTTCTGAAAACGGCAATATACCAACTGTATTCATCAAAAAGGATACTTTAATTCAACATGTTGAATTAGAGCTTTCTAATTTTCAAAATGATAAAGAAACATTTATATTTGTAGATCAAGTATATGCAGATAAACATCAAGTCACTAGTACAACACAGACAACAGTACAATTAAAAGAAAAGACACTTGAGACAGGTAGTCATACGATTACTGCAGTTCAGTATGAAAACAATGATCCAAAAGGAAAGGTTATTAGTTTAAATCAAGCAACATTCGAAACAAAACCAGCGTCATAAGAAGAATAAAAAGTACATTACTCAAAAAGTAGTGTGCTTTTTTGTTTATACTAGAGGATGTAACAGTGAATAACTTGTTTCGTTTTCTAATACGATTAAGTAGGAAGAAATCACTTGTTTCTACTATGATAGAGAAAGAGGCTGAAGATGTGAATCGGTGTATTCGTATCGTCTTGATTATTTTGACGATGTCAGTCATTTGGTTTATGATCCAAGAGGTGACTCAAATTACGCTCAATTAACAAATTCATGATTTGTTAATAGGAGCTATTTGTTTTACCATTGTTTATCTATCATATGATAAACTCAGATTAAGGTAAGTTTTACATGAAAAATGTAGGTATTTCATTTGAAATGTCGAATAGTACATACGATGTCGTAATAACAAATTTTCTATTGTTTACTGTGAAACAGAAGAAGGGGAGATAGTAGTTATGAAACGAGCTCTTATTAATATTGATTATACATATGATTTTGTAGCTGAAAAAGGTGCTTTAACATGCGGGAAACCAGGACAAGAAATTGAGAAGGAAATTGTCCATATAACGAAGCAATATATTGAAAATGGAGATTACGTGGTCTTTGCGATTGATAAACATGAAGAAAACGATGTATACCATCCAGAATCAAAGTTATTCCCGCCTCATAATATAGCTGGTACAAATGGAAGAGATCTGTTTGGTGAATTACAAGAAGTGTACGAAACATATAAAAATGCAGAGAATGTATATTATATGGATAAAACACGATATAGTGCATTTGCAGGAACAGACTTAGAGATGAAGTTACGAGAAAGAGGAATAGAAGAAGTTCATCTTGTAGGTGTTTGTACTGATATTTGTGTTCTTCACACAGCAGTAGACGCTTATAATAAAGGATTTAAAATTGTAGTTTATGAAAAGGCTGTTGCATCTTTTAATGCGCAAGGACATGAATTTGCACTTGGACATTTTAAGTCATGCTTACATGCAGAAGTGAAGTGAAAAAAGAGGCCTTTAAAAAGGTCTCTTTTTTCGTTTAAATTGAGACGAGGTTTCGCTCGATTAGTTTTTTTATGAACGGACTAATTTTTTCTGGTAACCCATTTAAGTCAAAAAATTGTACATGTAATGATTCTAATCCATCAGCTTTTAACGTACCACCTGTAATATCTTTGCAAAGATATGCGATTGTTATAGGGTAAAATTCATCTCCGTTCGGTAATTTCACAAAAAATTCTTTTCCGGAAAATACGCTTATTAACTGTAAAGAGCCTATTTCAATCCCTGTTTCTTCAAGCACTTCCCGTCTTCCGGCTTCTTCCGTTGATTCACCAAGTTCAACAAATCCACCGGGAACACCCCAAACACCATTTCGCCTTTGTTGTAGTAATATTTGTCCTTGTTCATTGAAAATAGCTACAGCAACGCCAGCTAGATTGAGTGGTCTTGATCCAATAACTTCTCTTAGTTCTTCGATATAGCCCATTGTTAGTTAACCTCCGCGAGTCAAAATATTTTCAAATGAACAATTCGGCGTTGTGTTAATATTCCCCTTTTTGTTTAGGTAAGTATTGAGGTCTTAACATAAAGTCATTTATAAAAAATTCTATTGTTATCTCCCTTTAGATAATAAAAAAGGGTATATTTATAGAAGAAAGTGTAACAAGTTTTAAGGAAATCAAAAGGTATGACAATAAATTAGTTTTTCATGAAATTTTCATTAGTTAAGGGTGTGGATGGATGAGTTTATTAACGTATACTGAAGAATTTTTTAATTATGTAAGAGAGTTTTTACTTTTAAGATTTTTACTATTTGCTTTAGTACTAATCATTATCTCTTTTGTAATTAACCGCATTATTGATTGGTTTTTTAGGAAATCAAGCTTTTTTGATGAAGAGGTAGAGCAAACGATTCAAAGTGTGATTCGATCTATTTTTAGATATATCATCATCATCAGTCTAATCATATATTTAATTAGCCAATTTGTAGATATAAAAAGTATCATTGCAGGTGCAGGGATAGCGGGTGTTGTTATCGGTTTTGCTGCACAACAGATGTTAAAAGATGTTATATTAGGCTTTGCGAGATTAGCGGACAAAGAGTTTCGTGTTGGCGATTTTGTTACTTTTAACGGAACAAATTCAGGAACGATTGAGGAAATTAGTATTCGTTTTATGCAAATTCGTGAATGGTCAGGAAAACTTCTTACGATACCACACGGAGAGATTAGGACGATACAAAATTTTAATAAAGGATGGATGCGCGTAATTGAACGGATTACGGTAAGTTATCAGGAAGATCCTACAAGAGTTAAGGAATTGTTAGAAGAAGTTTGTGTTAATTGTAATGAAAAATTGGCTTCGAGTCTTTATAAAGTAGAGGATGAAGCTGTTGAACCGTTTAAATATGTTGGTGTCACAGATTTAAACCCGAATCTTAAATATGTTGGATATGAATTTTGTATTACAGGTTTAATAAAGCCAGAAGATTATTTTGAAATTTCTAGACAAGTAAGATTTGAATTAATGTCTATGTTCCATAAGAATCAAGTGCAAATGCCATCAGCAAATATGTTCATTACTACTGAAAGTATACAGCATGCCCATGGTGGACAATCTGTATCGGACAGCTAAAATAGAATAGTTTGTTAACAAAAATCTAGCTTCCAACATTGGATAGAAAAACAATAATAAAGTGATTAATATAAAGAAAGAACTGAAGGAATTCAGTTCTTTCTTATTTGTAGAATTTAGAAATTTCTTAATGTTATAATGATAGATGGTGATGAAGATGAACTTTGAAGAAAAAGAGATGCATCGTTTAGAAGCATTAAAAGCAATTGCAGAATTATTAAATGAAGCAACAGACTTACAAGTCATGTTAGAAAAAGTGTTACATACATTGTTACAAGTTATGAATTTACAAACAGGGTGGATATTCTTTATCGATGAAAGTGGAAAGCACCGTATGCTTGTAGATGAAAACTTACCACCGGCTCTTACATGGCAAGAGAAGAAGCCGATGTGTGAAGGAGATTGCTGGTGTGTAGAGCGTTTTGTGAATGGGAGATTAGAAAAAGCAACAAATATTATTGAATGTAAGCGGATAGAGGATGCGATTGAATGTAATTGGGGAGAGACCGAAGATGTTACGCATCATGCGACAATTCCCCTTAGGTCTGGATCGGAGAAGTTTGGTCTATTAAATGTGGCCTCACCTCAAAAAACACATTTTTCAGAGGAAGAATTAGCATTACTAGAATCAATTGCATTTCAAATAGGAACGACAATACAACGTATTCAGTTAGTAGAGAAAGAACGTAAATACGTAGTGGTAGCTGAAAGAAATCGACTTGCACGTGATTTACATGATTCAGTAAAACAATTGTTATTTTCTATTATGCTAACAGCAAAAGGTACTTTAAATATGACGCAAGATAGAGACTTGCAAGAGATGTTGAGCTATATTGGAGAATTATCACAGGAAGCATTACAAGAAATGACACTTTTAATTTGGCAATTAAGACCGGAAGGATTAGAGAAAGGTTTAGCAGAAGCAATTAAAAATTACGGAAAGTTGTTAGGGATCCACGTGGAAGTTCGAATTGATGGTATGGTTTCAATTGGAGATGAAATAGAAGAAGTTTTATGGCGTATTAGTCAAGAAGCAATACATAATTGTAAAAAACATGCTTCATGTGAAAAGGTAAATGTTCTTTTAAAAATAGAAAATAGCCAGTTGTATTTTTACATAGAGGATAACGGAATAGGATTTATACAAGATCACGTAAGAGAGTCAGCGCTCGGTTTAAAAAGTATGAAGGAACGTATTCAGTTAATGAGGGGATCATTTCAAATAAAAACTGAGCTGAAAAAGGGTACAAAAATTGAAATTCAATTGCCGGTTTAAAGGGGAGAAGAAGATTGAAGATTAAATTACTACTAGTTGAGGATCATCATATCGTTCGAAGAGGACTTGTATTCTTTTTAAAAACGAGAGAAGAATTTGAAATGGTTGGGGAAGCAGAAAATGGTGAAGAGGCATTAACATTCATTCAAACGGAAAGACCAGATGTAGTATTGATGGATCTATCAATGCCGAAGATGGATGGTATAGAAGCAACAAAACGGATAAAACAATATGATGAAACAATAAAGATACTTATATTAAGCAGTTTTTCAGAGCAAGATTATGTTTTACCAGCACTGGAAGCTGGAGCAGATGGTTATCAATTAAAAGAAGTACAACCAGAGCAACTTGTTGCTTCTATCATTGCAGTACATGAAGGAAATGCGAATTTTCATCCGAAAGTAACACCAGCACTATTCGGACGATCAGCAGTTAAGAAAGAAAAAGAGAACCCTTTTTCCATGTTAACAAAAAGAGAGCAAGAAGTACTTCGTGAAATTGCGAAAGGGCGAAGTAATAAAGAAATTGCAGCAGAGCTTCATATTACAGAACAGACTGTGAAAACACACGTTTCAAATGTTTTAGCTAAATTGGAAGTAGATGATCGTACGCAAGCTGCATTATATGCGGTGAAGCACGGGGGAAATAATAAGTATGAATAATTATGTCCCATGTTACGACAGAATACATAGGAGTATTTAAAATTTATCCCGCTATTTGCGGGCTTATAATTAGTGGGAGATGTACAATACTCTCACTGATTAAAGTTTCAATTTATAGTAGTGCTAAATAAAGGTTTTTCTTCTTTCTATAATTAGGTACAATAAAACTACGATGGAAGGGGAAGATATGCTATGCCAGGTACAAGAAGTGGGATTGGAAAGATTCAGGCTTCGTTAAATGGTTTATCACCGAAATTGCGAAGTATTGCCGAACATATATTGAAACATCCACAAGATGTTGTACATAAATCTATTACAGAATTAGCTGAAGTTACGAATAGTTCTGAAGCTACGATATTCCGCTTATGTAAGCACCTCGGTTTTCAAGGGTTTCAAGATTTAAAGATTACATTAGCTCGTGAAATTGTACATACTCCTATGCAAAATATTCATGAAGAAGTATCGGCAGAAGATAGTATGGTAACTGTTGCTAAAAAAGTTTTTCATTCGCATATTACAGGACTGCAAGATACATTGCATTTGTTAAATGATACAGCGCTAGAGCAAGCCGTAAAGGTATTGCAAGATGCAAGTCGTATTGAGTTTTATGGAAATGGTGGTTCTGGTATTATAGCGATGGATGCATATCATAAATTTATGAGAACGGGTATTTCTTGTATTGCTCATACAGATTCACATTTTCAAATTATGGGTGCGGGTTTACTTACTAAAGAAGCAGTGGTAATTGCAATTTCTCATTCTGGTAGCAATAAAGGGTTACTGGAAGCGTTAGAAGTAGCAAAAGCAAGAGGAGCTCGCATTATTGCAATTACGAGCTATCAGAAATCAGCATTAAGTCAACTTGCTAATATTACATTATATACTTCAACACGTGAGACGGAATTCCGTACAGAAGCAAGTTCATCAAGATTAGCACAGTTAAGTTTGTTAGATACTTTATACGTTGGGTTATCGTTACAACGCCAAGAAGAGACATTGCAAAATTTACAAAGTATACGTGAAACAATTTCGATGAAACGAATATAAAAAGTCCTTCAGTTGAAGGGCTTTTTATATTGGTCAATAGTTTGATGATATATAATCTAGGTTTACTCGTTATAATCTTTTTTGAAAATATGATGATAATAATTTCCTATATTAAAAAATCTTTATTTATTACTTCGCATCTTGAATTCTAATAAACGATACATAGATGAAATCTCAGTTTTCCCTTCAAATATAGTAAGAAAACATTTGGTTAATAATTCAAATATTGTTCAATATTTAACAATAAGCTTTTAAAATTACATGTTATGATGAACGTGTAATGATGATTGAACATTTAAATTTGGTGCAATAATTGGCCGAAACAGTGCAGGTAGAAGTTGTGAGATGAACTCATTAAAATTCTAAAACACTAAAGGGGAGATCACATATGAAAGCAGTAGTAGTAAATAAAAATAGTAAAGCAAACATTGAAGTTATTGAAAAGGAATTGCGTCCGTTACACTCAGGTGAAGCGCTAGTGGATGTAGAGTATTGTGGAGTTTGTCATACTGATTTACACGTTGCAAATCATGATTTTGGAAATACAGATGGCCGTATTCTTGGTCATGAGGGTGTAGGTATTGTTACGAAAATTGCTGATGATGTAACTTCACTAAAGGTAGGTGACCGTGTAAGTATTGCATGGATGTTCCAATCTTGTGGACGTTGTGAATATTGCATAACTGGTAGAGAAACATTTTGCCGTGAAGTTAAGAATGCTGGTTATTCAGTAGATGGTGGTATGGCAGAACAATGTATTGTTACAGCTGATTATGCTGTGAAAGTACCAGAAGGATTAGATCCTGCTCAAGCATCATCAATCACATGTGCGGGCGTAACTACATATAAAGCAATAAAAGTATCAGACATTAAACCTGGTCAACCTATCGTCATCTATGGGTGTGGTGGATTAGGTAACCTAGCTATCCAATATGCTAAAAACGTATTTGGTGCAAAGGTAATTGCAGTAGATATTAATGACGATAAATTAGCGTTAGCAAAAGAGGTTGGTGCGGATATGACTATCAATCCAATTTCTCAAGGTCCTGCTGATAAGATTGTTCAAGATGAGTTTGGTGGTGCTTATGCTGCTGTAGTAACAGCCGTTTCTAAAGTAGCGTTCAATTCAGCAGTTGATGCAGTACGTGCTTGTGGTAAAGTCGTTGCAGTAGGTTTACCAGTAGAAACTATGGATTTAAACATTCCGCGACTTGTACTAGATGGAATTGAAGTAGTTGGTTCTCTAGTCGGTACTCGTAAAGACTTAGAAGAGGCATTCATGTTCGGTGCAGAAGGAAAAGTAGTGCCGGTTGTTCAAACTTGTTCTCTAGATAAAGTACAAAATGTATTCGAAGAAATGGAACAAGGTAGAATTCAAGGGCGTATGGTAATCGATTTTAAACAGCATAATTGTGATTGCAAATAATTCATTTTAAATATAAAAAGCATGAGTCTAGCTAAAGACATGTAAAAAAGTTAGACGGCAGAAAGAAGATGATCCCTGCATTCAACAGGAATCATCTTCTTTGCATTCCACTACTATCAATGTCGACTAACGAGAAAGGATTAAAGGTTCACTTTATCTACAAACGAAAAAGAATCTTTACTTTTAACAAATTTTTTATGATTTGGAACGGTTTGAATTGCTACAACTTGCGAATCTCTTGCTTTCAGTGCATCTTGAATCCCGATTGTCATAAGCTTTATAAATAGAATCGTAATAAAGAATGAAACGAGAGTATACAAAATAATCCACCATGAAATATTCATTTCATAACGATTTAATCCAATAAGGCCTGCCCAATCATTAGATAGAGAAACAGGTTTGAGTACTCCGTCATAGAGTTCACGCATTTGTATCCCGCCAATTACAATATCAAGCAACGCTAAATGGATAACGAGTATGAGTGCTTGGACGATATGTTCCATGAATAACACAAATAAGCGATCAAGTAATAAGACTCGTAAGTGTTTTTTGATAATATGAAAACGGCTAGCCCCTAGCAATTGGGAACTTAAAATGTAATCTTGTTTCATAAATTCATCAACCTCTGAGGATATATATAAAGAAAGTGTAGGCAGAGCGACGAAAATAAGTACGAGTACTTGATAAAACGCAAATGAAATATTTGGATCTAATCTATCAGCATTTGATATGATTACAATATTAACGGGCGTGATGAGTATAAATGCGATAAATAAAGTAGGAATATAGTAAAAAACTTCTGAGCATGACTGGAAAAATCTCTTGAATTTTGGAGCATATAAACTTAAGAGGATCCCTATACATGTTCCGAATAAAATTCGAAAGAAGCTAATTGCCACGGCTAATAAAATGGTAAATTTTGCTCCTTCTATAATTTGTAAGAAAACAGATTCTCCAAAACGATCAGATCCAAAAGGCGGTATTAACGATGGTGGAAAGGGGGCCTTTCCAAGTAATTCGTTATTGTCATTGTAAAGTAACTGAGGAGGTTTTGGGATGTTATCTTTAAAGAACCAACTATAAATAAAACTAGCTGAAACAAGTATGAATAAATAAGTAAAGCCGATTAAAAAGCGTTTTGATTTCCAAATAGATTTCATAAAGTTGCTCCTTTCAATTGCTTTTGCCATCTATTCATCATGAAAGAGGTTATTTGAAAAATGGTATAAAACGGTAAGATAATCATGACAAGTATGATAAATGCAGCTGGAGGTGAAATAAACGCCTTTTTAAATAAAAATTGAATAATGCCTTGCATATTAAAAACAAATTCTAAAATGAATAAGTTAGAAAGTAAGAAAACAAAAATCGTTTTTAAATGGTGGAAAAAGTGGATAGATATATTTTTGAATAAATGAATGCATAGTATATAACTTGATGAAAACCCTTTTCCATATGCAACCTCTACGTAATGTTTTCCATGTTCTTCTTGTATGTATAACACCATCATCCGAAACATTTGTAATGTAGGTAAGACCGCTAAAGATAAAATAGGGAGTAAATAAGCACGATTTTCATTAAAAGAAATAATGGTGAAAGGAGCTTCCCCAAATTTCTTAAGTACCCAAATGAAAAATATTTGCAAACAAATCATCATCATCATATCAGGGACAGCTTCTAATATGAACACAATTCGGTTTATCCATTTTTTTATATAATCTTTTGCTAAAAAATAAAAAAATGCCATGCTAGATGAGATAAAGAGCGCAAGCAAAAAGGCCACAAATAATACAATAAACGAATATAGGTAAGGTTCTAAAACAGTTGGAAATAATGGTGTTGTTTTTAAATGACCAAACTTTGGGTCTGATCCTATAACCAACAATGATTCAGGTGAGAAAACCTGTTTTAACATAGTAACGATCTGGTTAAAAAAATAAATTGGTTGAAAGGTGAATCCTTGTTGAGTGATAAATAAATAAGGTAAATTTAATAATAGTAACAGTGATAAAAGAATTGATGAAAGCTTAATTGTGAATTGAGATATTTTATGTAACATTAAATCCCTCCGACATCTTTTTACAACATTATACAATAAAGTCTAAAATATTGTTTTATTTTTCTGAAAAATAAAAATACTATTAGATTTTATAGTATGGAACATATATTTACAAGTTAATAAAGTTATAGTAGGATCCGCGCTCTAAGTTTATTAAGGTAATAGGATGAGTGAACCAAAAACAATTAATAGAGCAAAATGTACAGAATTCTTATTTGGAGAGGTAGCGGCTATGTTACGCGACTTCAGCGCGATAAAGCTAAGCTGATGCAAAGTTAATTTTAGACGAGATGGTTTCTTCTTTTAGGCTACGTGTAGGAAATTTAAAAAACTCCTAGGGATCAATGAATTCCTAGGAGGGCACCTGTGGTTCAACAAAGAGATAATTCTAACAAGCTCTAGAATTATCTCTTTGTTGAAGTTTAATGTTTAAACTCTTTGTTGAAGTTTAATGTTTAAAACCCCATAAGATTCTTTACATGTTTAGCGTTCTGTTTAGATGTTAATTTTTCAAGTAATAAAAATGCAACATCAAAAGCTGTACCTGGATTTGAAGATGTAATAATATTTCCATCTTGAACAATTAAATCATTTTGTACTTTTGCACCGAAATTCTTTAACTGCTCTTTTCGTTTACTCGTTGGATGACTGTATGTGGTAGCTTTTTTATCTATAAGAATTCCACTTTTACCAAGCGCTAATGATGCAACACAAATACTTGCAATAGGCTTCTGTTTGACATGAAAATGTTGAATAACATGTAAGAATTCTTTACTGAATGCATCCCGATAAAAACCAGCTTCTTCAAACCCTCCTGGAATAGCTAGTGCATCAAACTCATCCAATTGAATATTATCAACCGTTTTTTCGGGTATGACAGTAAAATTCCAAGTACAGGTTAATTTATCCCGAAGACCAGCTGTTATGACCTCGGTCGATCCATCACCCTCCCACTTATTCCAGCCTAGTACGTCTGTAAATACACTAGCTTCTACTGCTTCAAATCCGTCAGCTAATAATAATAAAATCTTTTTCATATCGTAAATCGCCTCCTAATATCCTTATTTTATATAAATATAAAAAGCTGATGAATAAGTTAAATAAGGATATTCAATTGTTTGGCTTTATTATATAAAGAATTTAGGTTATTCTATTTTATAAAAAAAGGTTGGATAGTTTATGGATCAAATTGATAAAAAAATCGTGGGGTTATTACAGTCAAATGCAAAAATTTCAATGAAGGATTTAGCTGAAGCAGTTCACTTATCTTCTCCGTCAGTAACTGAGCGAGTAAGGAAGTTAGAGGAGCAACAGATTATTGAAGGTTACCATGCACGTGTTTCTCTAAAAAAAATTAATCGTCCAATTTCTGCACTTATATTGTTTAAATCAACGAATTGTAAATCATTATCTAACTTTTGCTATAATCATCCAGATGTAATTGAGTGTTACAGAGTAGCAGGGGAAATTAGCTATATTGTCAAATTAGCAACGTATTCTGTAGAAAGTTTAGAAAAATTTATTGATGATTCGATGCAATATGGTACGCCATCAACAAATATCGTGTTATCTTCTCATGAAAAAAAGATAATTGCTCCCTTTATTAGTGAAGAATAAAAATACTGGCCTAATCAATTAACTATTGCCTACTTAATAATCTTTTAAAAATATCCCTTATTTTTCGGACTTGTATAAAAAGAAGGGTCACTAATCATTTTTCTTAGCTTGATGGTTATGTAAAGTGACCCTTAAAAATGAATATTGCTTCTCAACTCTTTTTCATGCAAATGAGTAGAACGTAAGGAAGAACTATGTATGTGTTGTTAATGAAAGAAAAAGAGAGTGTGAGTGTGTTGCGAAATGTAACGAATATAACGCAACTTTACCGCGGGGAAAATCTAAATTTAGTATGTAAGTGAAATGGAATGAGGGGGATATATTTTTTGTTATGAAAAAAATTTTCTTTTTAAAACTTGATTAACGAAAAAATATTTTATATACTAATTCATGTAAACGGTTTACTAGATCGTATTTTGCTAGAAACGAAGGGAAGATTCGCATGGAAACAAGGGGGAGAGTAATCGGGATTGATATCGGTACCACAAGTACAAAAACGGTTGTGTTTACAGAAAAAGGAAAAGTCGTTGCATCACATGCAGTTGATTATCCAATTATTCAACCGAATGTCGGATGGGCTGAGCAAGATCCTGATGTAATATGTGCTGCTGTATATAAAACTGTAAGCGTTGCCATCCGGAAGGGTAACGTGTTACCAGAGGATATTTCTTCAATCGGTATTAGTACAGCAATGCACGCATTAATTGCAGTAGATAAAAACGGTGCACCATTAACGCGTTCTATCATTTGGGCAGATAATCGAAGTACGAAACAGTCAGAAAAATTATTACAACATATGAATGGTCATGAAATTTATAGACGAACGGGTACACCAATTCATCCGATGTCGCCACTTTCTAAATTATTGTGGATGAAAGAGGAAGAGCCAGAATTATATGCGAGCGCATATAAATTTATTTCCATTAAAGAGTATGTTATGTATCAATTGTTTTCATGTTACGTAGTGGATTATTCAATAGCATCAGCTACTGGGTTATTTAATTTAGAAACATTAAACTGGGATGAAGATGTTTTAACGTTGTTACATATGTCACCAGAACAATTATCAACACCAGTGCCAACTACATATATTTTGTCGGGTATGAAACCGGAATTAGCACAAAAGATGGGTATTCGTGAAGATACGCCAGTTGTTATTGGTGCAAGTGATGGTGTTCTTGCGAATGTGGGCGTTGGGGCAATATCGCCTGGCTCAGCTGCAATTACAATTGGTACAAGTGGTGCGGTTCGAACAATTTCATCAAGTGTTAATACAGATGAAAAAGGAAGAACGTTTTGTTATGCATTAACAGACGAGCACTGGGTGATCGGCGGACCAACGAATAACGGCGGAATATTACTGAGATGGTTACGTGATGAATTTGGTAGCCCAGAGCAAGAAGTAGCAAAAAAACTTGGCATTGATCCGTATGATTTATTAATTAAGTATGCGGAAAGTGTACCAGCTGGAGCGGGTGGATTGCTATTTTTACCGTTTTTATCTGGAGAGCGTGCACCGTACTGGAATGCAAATGCTCGTGGTACATTCTTTGGAATAAACCTTCAGCATAAACGAGAACATTTTATACGTGCAGTCATGGAAGGTGTTTGTATGAGCGTATATTCTGTTGCACTCGCAATCAGGGATTGTACAGGGCCACTTACTGAAATACGCGTTTCAGGAGGTTTTGCGAAATCTGCATTTTGGAGACAAATGTTATCCGATATGATGGGAAAAGAATTGCTTGTTCCTGAAAGTCATGAAGCATCTGCGCTTGGGGCAGCGGCAGTTGCTTTATATGCTGTAGGAAAAATTGATTCTCTTGAAGAGGTAAAGGATTGGATTGATATTGTTCACCATCATGTACCGAATAAAGAAAATACGGCTATATATTTAGAAATGTTTTATATGTATGAACGACTTTACAATCGCTTGAAAGAAGAATTTGATTGTATAGCTGCTTTCCAACGTAAACAATAGGGGGATTGGGAGAAATGGTAGTTGGAATCGTACTAGCGGCAGTTGTCATACTACTTTTACTTATTACAGTAGTAAAATGGCATCCGTTTGTCGCGTTAATTTTAACAGCAATTGGTGTAGGACTAGCAATGGGAATGCCATTGATTGGAACTTCACCAAAAGATCCAGGGATTATCGATTCTATTAAACTAGGGCTTGGTAATACGTTAGGGTTTTTAGCGATAGTATTAGCATTAGGAACCATGCTAGGAAAAATGATGGCCGAATCTGGCGGTGCTGAACGAATTGCTACCACATTAATAGATCGCTTTGGGAAGAAACGTGTTCACTGGGCGATGATGTTCGTTGCATTTTTAGTAGGGATTCCAGTATTTTTCCAAGTTGGATTTGTACTACTAATTCCATTAGTATTTACAATTGCGTTAGAAACAGGGGTATCACTTATTACAATCGGTATTCCACTAGTAGCAGGACTATCTGTTGTACACGGACTCGTGCCACCGCATCCAGCAGCGATGGCAGCAGTAGGTATTTTTAAAGCAGATGTAGGGAAGACAATTTTATATGCTTTAATCGTCGGACTTCCAACTGCAATCATTTCAGGTCCGCTTTACGGGAAATGGATTGGTGCTCGTATACATAAAGAAGTACCATTAGATATAGCGGAGCAATTTATTGAAAGAGATAAGAAGAAGGAGCTTCCTAGTTTCGGAAATACATTGTTTACAATTTTACTTCCAGTATTTCTAATGCTAGGTGCATCAATTGCGGAAGTAGCACTAAACAAAACAAGTCAACTTGCACAAGTATTGCACTTTATTGGAGATCCAATCGTCGCGTTATTAATTGCAACGATATACTCTTTCTTTAGTCTTGGTTATGCAAAAGGTTTCTCAAAGGATAAAGTATTACAATTTACAAACGATTGCCTTGGGCCTATTGCGAACATACTGTTAGTTATCGGTGCAGGCGGCGCATTTAATAAAGTATTATTAGATTCTGGAATTGGAACGACAATCGCAGAAATGGCGAAAGAATCTCATATTTCACCGATATTATTAGGCTGGGGAATTGCGGCACTTATCCGAATCGCAACTGGATCGGCAACGGTTTCTATGATGACAGCAGCTGGTATTGTTGCGCCGATTGCAGCAAGTACACCAGGTGTAAATGTTGAACTACTAGCACTTGCAACAGGTGCAGGGTCATTAATTTTATCACATGTAAATGATTCTGGATTTTGGATGATTAAAGAATATTTCGGAATGACTGTGAAAGAAACATTATTAACATGGACTGCAATGGAGACGATATTATCTGTTGTAGCACTTGGACTCATTTCGTTATTAAATATATTTGTATAGAATGGGAGATTGATTAATATGAAACTAGGTTTAATTGGATTAGGAAAAATGGGATTCCCATTAGCAGAACATTTATATGAAGACAAGCATGAAGTAGTGGTATATGACGTTAATAAAGAGCTTGTTGAAAAGGCAGGGGCAATAGGGATTACCGCTCGTCATACATTAAAAGAAATGATTGCTGAACTAGAAGCTCCTCGTAAAATTTGGGTAATGGTACCTGCGGGAGAAGTTGTTGAATCGGTACTAAAAGATGTATATCCATTATTAGAGGAAGGCGATATCGTTATTGAAGGCGGGAATTCATTCTATAAAGATACGTTACGCCGTGCTGAAGAAGCGAAAAGTTTTGGTTTACATTACGTAGATATCGGTACATCAGGCGGTGTAGAAGGAGCTAGATACGGTGCTTGCTTAATGGTTGGTGGAGAAAAAGAAATTTACGATCAATTAGAACCTTTATTTAAAGATTTAGCAGTAGAGAATGGGTATTCTTATGCAGGCCGCGTCGGAAGTGGTCATTTCTTAAAAATGGTTCATAACGGTATTGAATACGGAATGATGCAAGCAATCGCTGAAGGCTTTGAAGTGTTAGATAAAAGTGATTTTGATTTCAATTATGAAGATGTTGCTAAAGTATGGGCAAACGGATCAGTTATCCGCGGTTGGTTAATGGACTTAACTGAAAAGGCATTTGCAGATGATCCTAAACTTGATGGCATTAAAGGTGTGATGAACTCTTCAGGAGAAGGGAAATGGACTGTGGAAACGGCACTTGAACTTCAAGCGGCAGCACCGGTAATCGCAATGTCATTATTTATGCGCTACCGTTCTCAAGAAGATGATACATTCCACGGAAAAGTAGTTTCAGCTCTTCGTAATCAGTTCGGTGGACATGAAGTTGTGAAAAAATAAGGTTGTTTTTAAAAAGAAACTTGTGCATAGGCGCAAGTTTCTTTTTTTATAGTGTAAGAAATCTCTAATTTAAAAATATCAATCAATCATTGTTTATTTGTACTGATTGTATCAAATATATAGTGAAGCATGAAAGATGTCCCAACATAAAAATAAGAATAAATAAAATGAAATTTTCATAAATAGTAAAAGGATGATTATGTCATCAGTGTAGCTATGAAGTGGTGTTACATATGAAAAGAGCGTGTTAATAAAATATGAGGTGGTTAAATGGGAAATGAGCAAGTGAAGAATGCAGGGGAAGAAAAAAAGTTATGTCTTTGTATGATTGTTAAAAACGAGTCTAGAATTATGGAAAGATGTTTAAATGCTACAAAATCAATTGTAGATTTTGTTTCTATTTGTGATACGGGATCAACTGATAATACACCTGAAATTATTGAAAATTGGTGTGAAGAAAATGAAATCCCTGGAACAGTTCATCATGAACCATTTCAAAATTTTGGCTATAACAGAAGTTTAGCAGTTTCATTAGCACAAAAAACATATCCAGAAGCAGATTATTTATTAATATTAGATGCAGATATGATATTAGAAGTTGATCCCGAGTTTGATAAGACTAGTTTAACGGAAGACCACTATCTTACAATGCAATATGATATTCATATTAAGTATTGGCTTACACGCCTTTTGAAAGCTTCTTTACCATGGAAATCTGTCGGTGTTACTCATGAGTATTGGGATATAGATCGTTCCAAAGTTGGTGCGAATTACAATACGAGGGTAGCTAGGTTAGAGACGCTTGTCGTTAACGATCCTGGGGATGGTGGTAGTAAAGCTGATAAATTTGAGAGAGATGAGCGGTTGTTGTTACAAGGATTGAGTGATCCAGAAACAACGCCAGATTTGCATATAAGATATTTATTTTACTTAGCCCAAACTTATTTTCATTTAAGTCAATTTGAAGATTCGATTAAATGGTACAAAAAAAGAGTGGAAGCAGGTGGATGGGTTGAAGAGGTGTTCTATTCGTTATTGCGAATAGGATTTTGTTATGAACAATTAGCAAACCGTTCAGCAAATAAACAATATGAGGTAACAGAAGTGGATGAAAAAGAAAATGCTAAGGCGCAAGAAGAGCAATATACAGCATTAGCTATTCTTTATTTTCAAAAAGCGTGGGAATATAGACCAACTCGGGCTGAGCCATTATACCAACTTGCAAGAATGTATCGATTAAAATCTCAAAATAATATTGCTTTGATGTATGCGTTGCAAGGGAAGGAAATTCCTTTTCCGAAAAATGATCTGCTATTTGTAGATTATCATGTGTATGATTACTTATTTGACTATGAGATTTCTATAAGTGCTTTTTATATACCGCATAAAAAACATTTAGGTGCAGTATCACAAAAATATTTGGAATCGAGAAAAGAAGAGCTACCGTTGCATATAGCAAATATGGTAGAAAGTAATGCGAAATTTTATTAAATACATTGTCGGTTAAAGGAGTAGTGGAGTAATCATGGAATTAATACGATGGGCGCTAGAACTAGGGGAATCCGTGCATGGAAATACGTATGAAGAATTGATGCCACTACTAGATTATTATTATGATCGTGATCATTTAAAAGCGTATTGTATCGCAAATCTCCTTATAGACATGGACGTAGCAGAAGAGCATCGGCAAAAAATCGAATTAAGAAGGTGCATTGCTGCTTATTATGCTGGAATGTATAAAGTAGCAAAAAAACATGCAAGTGAGCTTTTAATTAGATATCCGGATGTGGATTTATATAAAAATAATTTAAGACTAATGGAAGCTTATTTGAATAAAGAATATGATTATTGTCTTTTTATATGCCCAAAGACGTATGGTAGTTTTATAGATGTTGCGCGAGCTTTGAAATGGCGATTGGAGCAGGAGGGAAATACAGCAATTATTTCAGAAACAATACTAGAAAATGTGAAAAATACAATTGTTTTTGGAGCGCATACGTACGCACATAATCCGAATCTACTACCAAAAAATGCAATTGTTTATAATTTAGAACAGCTATATGAAGGAAGCCCTTATGCGCATCCTCTTTATTTAATGTTATTAAAAGATAAGGAAATTTGGGATTATAGTAAACAAAATATAGAATGGTTAAAACAAAAAGGAGTAGGAAAAGAAATAAAACATGTGGAAATGAACTATGCCCCAACTCTAGAAATAAAAAAAGATGCATTTGATGAAGAGTTAACTGAAGACATCGATATACTGTTTATAGGTGCTCTTAACCCAAGGCGACAAGCTATTTTTAATCAATTAAAAGTAGTTGCCCCGAATTTAAATATTGTTTTTAAAAATAATGCGTGGGGAATTGTTAGAAATGAGTTGATTGCTAGGTCTAAAATTATATTAAATATTCATTTTTACTTATCGGGTATTCTTGAAACTCCTCGAGTTTCTTATGCAGTGGCAAATAAGAAATTTATTATCTCTGAAAATAGTAATCCCGAGGACGAGATAGAGTGGCCAGGAATAGTGTTTACTCCGTATGAAAAAATAATAGAAAACGTTATGAAATATATAGAATTACCAGAAGAACGTATTAAATTAGCAGAAAAAGCGTATAACCATTTTGAAGCAAAAAGAAGCATAGACATACTGAGCGATAAAGCGGAAGAAAATTAATTGTGAAGAACTCCTACTTTCGTATGAGTTCTTTTTTTCGTCTATCATACTATTTTATCAAGCTAGTTCCCTCTTTATATTGTGTTTTGTATAGAAATTTCTGATAATATATGAGTGTAACTGAAAAACAAAGGAGAGAAATAATTATGAAACTAGTCGTTATTAACGGTACGCCAAGAAAATTCGGTAGAACTCGTGTGGTGGCAAAATATATTGCTGATCAATTTGAAGGGGAGTTATACGATTTATCAGTAGAGGAACTGCCTTTATATAACGGGGAAGAATCACAACGTGAATTAGAAGCGGTAAAAAAATTAAAGGCATTAGTGAAAACTGCAGACGGTGTAGTACTATGTACACCTGAATATCATAATGCAATGAGTGGAGCGTTGAAAAATTCGTTAGATTACTTAAGCAGTAGTGAATTTGTTCATAAACCTGTCGCATTACTTGCAATTGCTGGAGGCGGTAAAGGTGGCATTAACGCATTAAACAGTATGCGTATTGTTGCTAGAGGGGTGTACGCAAATGCAATCCCAAAACAAGTTGTGCTTGATGGACTTCATGTACAAGACGGTGAACTGGGAGAAGATGCAAAACCATTAATTCATGATTTAGTTAAAGAATTAAAAGCATATATGAGCGTATATAAAGAGGTGAAAAAACAACTAGGAGTGGAGTGATAAATCAATCGTATAAAAAGTACTTCTGCCTTCCTATCTTTTTCTATATAATAAAAAGAAAGGGAGTGCAAATTTATTTATGAACAAATGGATCTTGCTTATAATCTTATTATTACCACCACTATACATTCTTTATATGACGTTTCGAATGAAGAAAGTTGCTCGTGAAAAATTGAGTAATCACTCTCCATACGTTCTTATTTTAGGCGCAAAGTTATTTGGAGAAAGACCGTCGTTATCTCTTCAAAACCGTTTGGATGTAGCGTTGGAATATTTATTTTCTCATCCTGAAGCGAAAGTAATCGTTTCAGGTGGTCAAGGAGAAGATGAAGATATACCGGAAGCTCAAAGTATGAGAAACTATTTAATGGTACATGGTATAGATGAGAATCGTATTTTAATGGAAGATCAATCTACAAATACGTATGAGAATTTAAAGTTTAGTATGGATTTATATGATGTGAAACATGCGGTAGTTGTAAGTAATACGTATCATTTATATAGAACGAAAATAATCGCAAAGCGTTTAGGCATGAAGATGGAGGCACTAGCTGCTGAAACACCAATGCGCTCTAAGAAAAAAATGTATGTACGTGAATATGCTGCAATAATGAAAACAATATTGTTCGACCGTTAGAGCTCAAATTTGAGCTCTTTTTTAATTATAAAGCGTATCATTTGAAATGAATGCCGTATTCCATCAAAATAAAGGAAACAACATTAAAGGAGCTGTATTTGTGATTCAATTTAATCATGTGTCAAAAGCGTATGAAGATGGCACGAAAGCAGTGGATTCATTGCATTTAGAAATTAAAAAGGGAGAATTTTTTGTTCTCATTGGTCCGAGTGGCTGCGGGAAAACAACGACAATGAAAATGATTAACCGTTTAATTGAAACGACTGAAGGATCTATTTTAATCGATGGAAAAGATATTCAACAATATAATATTAATGAATTGCGTTGGAATATAGGATACGTATTGCAGCAAATCGCTTTGTTTCCGCATATGACAATTGCAGAAAATATTGCAGTAGTTCCTGAAATGAGAAAATGGAGCAAAGAAAAAATAAAAGCTCGTGTCGATGAGTTGCTACAGATGGTCGGGCTAGATCCAGACGTATATCGCGATCGTATGCCTGATGAATTGTCAGGAGGGCAAAAGCAGCGCATTGGTGTCGTAAGGGCATTAGCCGCAAACCCGAAAATCGTTCTTATGGATGAACCGTTTAGTGCGTTAGATCCATTAAGTAGGGAACAGCTTCAGAAGGATATCGTACAATTGCAAAAGAAGATTCAAAAAACAATTGTATTCGTAACACATGATATGCAAGAAGCATTATCACTTGGAGATCGTATTTGTATTATGAAAGAAGGAAAAGTAGTTCAATTAGATACACCAGAAGGTATTATACATAATCCGAAAAATGAATTTGTAGAAGAGTTCATTGGAAATCGTGGACAACCTTGGTATGAGGGGAAAAGTATAGAAGATGTATTGCCACTTGATGAAAGTATACGGGTAGAAGGGGATGCACTATCAATGCATTCTTCTTTACAAGAAGCATTAGTTCGTGTACGAGCTGACGAAGTCGTTCCAGTTGAAGAAAATGGTCAATATGTTGGAGCTTTAACAAGTCGTCATATTGTTAATTACATTGTTGAACAAATGAAGGAAAGAGGCTAAACAGTGACTGATTTTATACAAACGTTCCAAGAGCGAAAAATAGAATTACTAACTGCATTAAGTGAGCATTTACAAATATCGCTTATTTCACTATTTTTTGCAGTAATTATTGCGGTGCCACTTGGCATTTTATTAACGAGAAAACAACGAATGGCTGAATTTATAATAGGAACTTCTGCGGTTATGCAGACAGTGCCATCACTGGCATTACTCGGACTTTTAATTCCGTTAGTAGGAATTGGAAAACTCCCGGCCATTATTGCATTAGTTGTGTATGCACTATTACCTATTTTACGAAATACATATACAGGAATAAGGGAGTTAGATGAATCTTTAATCGAAGCAGCGAGAGCTATGGGGATGAATAGCTGGAGAAGACTGTGGAAGGTAGAGCTTCCTCTTGCATTACCAATTATTATGGCCGGTATTCGTACGGCGATGGTATTAATTGTTGGAACAGCTACATTAGCAGCTCTTATAGGTGCTGGTGGGCTCGGAAAACTCATATTACTTGGTATCGATCGAAATGATCATGCGCTTATCATTTTAGGGGCCGTACCAGCCGCGTTACTCGCTTTATTCTTTGATGTAGTACTTCGAGTACTTGAGAGTCCAAAACGCTCTTCTAAGCGTATTATATTGACGATATGTATTACTTGTATAATGATTGCTTCTCCCTTTCTTTGGAACACACAAAAGAAAGATATTGTTATTGCCGGAAAACTTGGATCAGAACCTGAAATTTTAATTCAAATGTATAAGCAGCTTATTGAACAGGATACTGATTTACATGTGGAATTAAAACCAGGTCTTGGAAAAACAGCATTTGTATTTGAAGCATTGAAATCAGGAGAAGTAGATATATACCCTGAGTTTTCGGGAACAGCTTTATCTACTTTCGTGAAAGAAGAGCCAAAAAGCACAAATCGGGATGAAGTATATGAGCAGGCTCGCATTGGAATGGAAAAGAAATATAATATGGTTATGTTAAAGCCGATGGAGTATAACAATACATATGCACTAGCTATGCCGAAAAAAATAGCAGATCAAAATAATATAAATACAATTTCTGATTTAGGAAAAATGGCACAGGATGCTAAAGTAGGATTCACATTAGAATTTGCTGATCGTGAAGACGGTTATAAAGGAATGCAAAAATTATATAACTATAAGTTTTTAAATGTGAAAACGATGGAACCGAAACTACGTTATAGTGCAATTCAATCAGGGGATGTTAACGTAATCGATGCATATTCAACTGATAGTGAACTGGAGCAGTATGGACTGACAGTGCTAAAAGATGATAAAGGGTTATTCCCACCGTACCAAGGTGCACCATTATTAAGAAAAGAGACGTTACAGAAATATCCTGAACTTGAAAAAGTATTAAATACATTATCTGGGAAGATTACAGATGAAGAAATGCGAAAAATGAATTATGAAGTAAATGTGAATGGAAAAAGTAGTGAAGAAGTTGCGAAACAATTTTTACAAAAAGAGAATTTACTTCGTTAATTTTACAAGAAATATACAAATTTATATGTATGAAATGACCGTTCATTACAAAATGAACGGTTTTTTTGTGCATACTTATACATTTTTTCAAAAAAGTATTCCATTTTTCTTCATTTTCTTTTAGAATAAGTAATGTTTTCCTGAAAAAATATAAGAGAAACGTCTATTAGAGAAAAAGGTGACTTTAATAGTTGAACGAACATAACACCTAGAATGACAGATGGGGTGGTACAAATAGAAAAGAAGTTAGGATTTTTTCCATTAATTGCATTAGTAGTCGGAACAATGGTTGGTGGCGGTGTTTTTAGTTTACCGCATGATTTAGCAGTAGGAGCAAATAGCGGCTCTATAATAATTGGCTGGTGTATTACAGCGATGGGAATGATTCCACTCGCGCTCGTATATCAAACGTTAGCAAGACAAAAACCAGAGCTTGAGGGCGGGATTTATAGTTATGCACGTGCTGGTTTCGGAGAATATATCGGATTTAACAGTGCTTGGGGATATTGGCTAGCAGGAATTTTAGGAAACGTTGCAACAATCATGTTACTGTTTAGTACATTAGGTTATTTCTTCCCCATTTTTAAAGGTGGAAATAATGTTGCGTCTATCGTTGGTGCATCACTTTTATTATGGACACTTCATTTTCTAATTTTATTTGGAATTCGTGAAGCATCTATTATGAATGTTATTGCAACGATAGGGAAATTAGTTCCAATCGTATTATTTATTGTTGTAATGGTAACAGCGTTTCGCTGGGATACATTTACACATGATTTTTGGGGAGAAGGAACGATCTCAGTTTCCTCTATACTTGGTCAAGTGAAAAATACAATGCTTGTAACTCTTTGGGTTTTCATTGGGGTTGAAGGAGCGGTTGTATTATCTGGTAGAGCGAAAAATAGCCGAGATGTTGGTAAAGCGACAGTACTTGGACTTATTTTAGTAATGTCTATTTATATTTTAATTTCTGTTTTGTCTATGGGAGCGATGACAAGAGGAGAGCTTTCCGTGTTAGAAACCCCGTCAATGGGACATGTATTAGAACATGTTGTTGGGACTTGGGGCGCGGTTGCGATTAACATTGGGTTAGTTGCTTCACTTGTAGGTACATTAATAGGCTGGTTTTTACTTGTTTCTGAAATTTCCCACGTAGCAGGAAAAGATGGCGTGTTTCCGAAAGTCTTTACGAAAACAAATAAAAAACAAACGCCACATATGGCATTATGGATCTCAAATGGCGTTGCCCAAATTATATTTATAATCGTTCTGTTTTCAGAATCAACATATCAAATTATGTATTTCATTGCTTCAACATCAATTTTAGTACCATATTTATTATCAGCGTTATTCCAATTTAAATTAGTTATTACAAACGAACTAAAAGATGCAAAAGTAAAAAACGGCTCGTTAGCTTTAATTGCTTCTACTTATTCTGTATGGCTTCTATATGCAGCTGGTTTGAAAAATTTATTACTTGTTTCAATCGTGTATGGAATTGGGATTATTGTTTACATGTATGCAAGAAAAGAAAAAGGAAATCGTTGTTTTAAAGGTATTGAGAGATATGTAATGTGGGCAATTGTTATCGCAGCTATCACATCACTTTATATGTTATTAACTGGAAATATAAAAATGTAAAAGTCCTTTTAAATAAAGGGCTTTTTTCTTTGTCTAGAGAATATTTAATACATAAGATATTCAGGAGGGATGAAAATGGAAGAAAAAGAACAGTTAACCAGAATTGTTGATTTAGCGAGTGAAGTAAGGAAAGTATTAGTGCAAGAATCCTTTTTTAATCATCATCCTGAACTACGAGGAGTGATTGAAAATTTAGCGAGTGCTGTAGAGAATTTGGCGGAATTACAGCAAAATACAGATGAAAACGCTGAAGATCGATTGCGATATGTACTTGCTAAAATGAAAATTGCTCATAATGCCATTTTACAAGAGAAAAAAGCATTTCTATCTCATTAATATACGTTTTAATTTTGAACCTGGCGGATAACGTCAGGTTTTTTGTTTCTAGTTTTTCGTTTCTTTCATACACTAAGAATAGTATGAAAAAAAGAAGGTGACGAAGGTGAGATTACATAAAGCTCTTCAGCCAAGTTTTATAAAAAGAATGTACTATATGAGGTTTATCGGAAAGTTTACAAAAGCAGAGAGAGAGAAGAATGGAGAGAACTTCTTTGTACAATGCCTATCGCCAATACCATTCACGTTACAAGAGCAATTAAAAAATGAACCATACGTATTTGAAGGTTTATGTAGCAATAAAAAGAATGAAAAAGTCTTTTCGGAATTAAAGAAAAGAAAATTAGAAAAGCAATTGGTTATGTTTCGTCTCTATTATGAAAGAGGACATATATACGTGGAGTTAATTTGTGCAGAAGAACCACGAGAAATGGCCAATGGCTATAAAATGATTCCAGTACCTAAAGTTTCCGAATACAAAAAAGGAGAGTCTTTAGAAAGAAAACTTGGAAATGGCTATTTGTCATTTCTAATGCCAAAATATCCGAAAGACTTTGAGCCTCCCGAATTATTGTGGCACGATGGAAGGTTATATGGAAATATATCTTTAAAGTCATCATCAATTAGTTCAATCGCATATTTTGAACAGCAGAGGGAATGTAAGTATATAGACTTAAATGACTGGATGAAGTATGTGGAAATAGCGGTAGAAGATCAATTGTATTTTGTAAGCAATCACATGTATGAGCAATTAAAAAAACGAATGACTGAAGAAGGTAAGCATGTAGAAGTAGAGGAAATAAAAGTGCACAAGGATGAATGGGAATGGGATGAGCGTGAATCCGTCTTTTTACAGTATGTAAAAAGTTTTGTACGTAATAAAGGGCTATATTTGGATGAAACGGACATTTATAATTTCCATATAAGTGCGAAAACAAATATGTTGACGATTCTAGGTGGTATACCAGGCGCTGGGAAATCCCGATTTGTGCAAGCTTATGCAGAAGCACTTGGGTTACAGTATGGGGAAGAATTGGTTTGGATTCCGATTTCACCATCGTATCAAGAACCACATGATTTACTTGGTTACCTTCACCCAAATGGTACTTTTATTGAAAGTGAAACAAAATTAGTTAGGGCGTTAATGAAGGCAAAAGAAAATCAAAATCAACTATATATAATCGTTTTTGATGAAATGAATATGTCACATATTGAGCATTGGTTTACTCCATTTCTATCTGTTCTTCAACTTGAAAAGCAAAACCGTATTCTAAATTTGTATGAAGGTGTACAAGGAAAAGAAAATCCAATTCCATCAACAATTGAAATTGGTGAAAATATTATATTTGTAGGTACAGTAAATTTTGATGAAACAACGAAAGAACTCTCAGATCGATTATTAGATCGGACGAATTTAATAACGTTACAAAAGATTCCGTTTTGTGAGATGTGTATGGAACAAGAGAAAATTGTATTACAACCACCTCTGAAAGTAACTGCAGGAGAATTTCGTATAAGCTGGGTCAGGAATAAAGCGATGATTGAGGTGTTTTCTGAAGAAGAGTTAGAACTATTAGATAAGTTACATGTTGTATTGTCATCACATGATATGTCAAAGGGAATTTCATTTCGATGTGCAAACGCAATCGCTACTTACTTGCAAAATATACCGTTCCAAAATAATCATTCCTATATGATCAGTAGAGAAGAGGGATTTGATTTACAAATTAAGCAACGTGTATTGACGAAAATAAGAGGTACTGAAATGATGGTTGGGTCTTTACTTTCTGAAGACGTAAAAAGGGGGGCGACATTACTACCTCTTTTGCAATCGCCACTTGCAAACAGAGTATCTACATTTGAACACTCTTTAGCATATATAAGAGAAAAGCGTAGAGAACTGGAGCTGTATGGCTATGCAAAATGAAGGGCGATATGAAACAGAAATCGTTGATACGAAAGAAACACTCCCTTTTGTATTAAAGTTAATCATTGGAACTGAGGCAAAGGGGGAATATATTTTATTAAATCGTCTTTGTACATCTACTACAGCATTAGTTCAATGTATTTATAAAGTACAAGAATTAAAACCAATTAGATTGCATTACCATTATGAAAGTCCAATGAATATTACTTTTATATGGAATAAAGTATATGAGGGACAGAAAAATATAAAAGAGTCAAAATATGAAATAAATGAAAAAAAACAAAAGGTATTAATATATGAACATGGAAAAACGGAATTCTTTTATCCATGGCGTTGTGGATTATATCATTTTGAAGTGAATATAGAAGATAGAACGTATTATGGCGCATTTCAAATCGTTCCCAAAAATTTTTTTGATGATCAATTTGAAATGATTCAAAACTATGTAAAGTCAATTTTGAATGAGTTGATTTTAGATAGAGGTTATTATAAAAAGACTTTCTCTGCACTTAGTGATATTGAAGATTCTTCTTATTTAGTGTTACTTAGAAAGTTGCCGCAAAAAATGAAAAAGATAAAGCAAATTTTTAAGAAAATAGAATCGAGTTCAAAATTTATACATGAATATAAATGGGAAGAAAAAGAGCGGAAAGCAACGAGAAAAGGAGCCGTAGTGGCGGAAAGAAAACCGTATGCAAAATATTATAATCGTAAGTTTATAGAACAAAAAAATAGTAAGGAAAATGCATTTCTTAAATTTAAAGCGATGCACTTTTATTTCTATTTACTTGAAGCTGAAAGTTTTTTGAGCCAAACAATTGAAATATTAGAAAGAGCAAAAAGAAAGAAATCAGAAGAATTTCAAGCTGTAAAAACGATTATACAAACAATTGAGCGTAATGGATCAGTGACCGATAGAGAGAAACAAAAGTATAAAAATATTCATTTACTAAAAGAGGCGGATTTGCGAAAAAGCTCTATGAAGATACAAGAATATAAAATATTAGCGCACTTTGTACATGAAAGTGTACAATACTTTCAAACTTTAATGCATTCTCCATTTTGGAGAGAAGTTTCCGAAACAGGTAACATGTACTCACATAATTTACCGATACCACATCAACAACTACTACAGCATTTAGATGTACTTCCACAATATACAGAACAATCTCCATCTTTATTATTTGTTTATAAACCAACATTTTTAGTGTATGAATATTACGCTTTTTTTATCGTTATTTCCATGTTAGAGCAAATTGGTTTTGAGGCTAGAAATTCCATTCGTGAACAAATTCAAGAACATTTTTATGTAGATGGATTACAGGATGGAACGACAGTAGTTTTACACCGAGATGATATTAGAGTACATGTCGCATTTAATGATTTAATTGAAACTCATCCCCTTATTGCATTAAGTAAAGGGAGTAATTTTTATAATGGAGAAGATACGAAGAAGCCAGACATTCGCTTAGACTGTTATGTAAAGGAAGAAGGGAAATACGTATATCAATCTTCTATTATTATTGAAGTGAAGTATAGCCCAATGTACAACATTTTTCAGCACGTTGGAAATACGAAGGCAACTGAGCAAATGTATAAGTACTGGTCTATAAAATATGTAGAAGAACAGGATGGAAAGAGAGTCTATTATCGAAGGGCCATTTATGAAGTTATTTGTGTATATCCAGGAAGTCATATGCATAGTAAAAAAATTGAGTCTGGATGTGGTGTGTTTTTGCAATTATATCCATATAAAACGAAACAAGGGGAAGAGAAATTAGCCGGAAAACATGGAATGGTACAAATTTTTGAGAAGTGGTTAAAAAGCATGAAGAAGTAAAAAAATCCTTTTTTATAAAGGATTTTTTTAGATTAAGAAGAAATATATGCTGTATGGAAGACAACTTTATACGATTTGAATTTGAAAGTAATATAAGTATGTTGTTAGAAGAACGGTACATGAGGGATAAAAGACGATTAAGATGGAATTTAATTCGTTTTACAGAATATAATAAGTCATAAATATTTTTAGTTGCATACGAAGATTTGTTCTTATATGATAGATAGTGAAAGCGTTATCAAAAACAGAGCGGCGATGGGAAAGGCGGGTAAATATGTTCCAGCGTGTTCAAACAAAAGAAGAACATTTTTGGTTCGAGCAACTATGGGGAGATTTTTGTGAAGAAAGAAACTTAATGTTCGTAGAACGTAATTTAAATCCATCACGATTTTTATTAATAGAAGATGAACATCATATTGGTACAGTAGAATGTATTAAGTATACGGAACCAGAGCAATCGAATTCTGAGTTTTTCTATCCGTTTTCTAAAAATGATTTAGTGAAAGATTTGAAAAATGTGTATGAAATAGGCAAGTTGAGTATTGCGAAAACGTCTCGTGGGAGAGGACACTTCAAAAGACTAACAGCTATTTTATTTATGCATGCATTAGAAACGAAAGCAGAATGGTATATTGCAGCAGTGACAAAAAGAATGTATATGTATTTATTAACACTCGGTTTCCCAATTGAACCGGTAGATAAGCCATTTCAGTTTCATGATACTTTACAAGGTGTACCAGTGCGAATTCATGCCCGAAAAGGGGCTACGCATTTGTATTCTTTAAAAGAATTTCGAGATGTGATTCAAGGGAATGCTCATGCACAGGCATTAATCGCAGAATACAGTAAAAATATTATGTTAACAAAATAAAGCGAAATGAATATATATAATAAAGAGAATGCTATTTTAATATGAAGTCATTCTTCATGAAAAAAGACCCTTATTATTTTAATAAGGGTCTAAAAATTATAATCCAAATATACTAAAAATCATTTTGCGGCGCTTCGGCTTCTTTTCTCGTTCATATGTTGGTTTTGAATCGGGAGTAATATATATTGGTTCTTCTTTCTTCAGGGAAGCTTCTAGCTTTTGAATTCGCTCTAACATTTCCTCCATTTCACGGCGATGTTGTAAAAGTTGGTACGTAACAACATCATTTGCCTTATCTTGCATTTGTTCTTCCATTCGATCTAGCCTTCTCGTAATAGTGTTTAATTGAGCTGCTAATTGCTCAAATTCATGTGATGATTTGTCTTGAACAATTGTATTTACTTGAGTTTTTAATTCTTCAACATCATTTGATGATGTTTTTTGAGTAGGGTGAGAGTTTTGAGACTGCTCTATTTGTGAAAGATGGAATTCTAACATTTGATCTAAATCTTCTTGTGTGAAAATAAAGTGACCATATTTATTTTTTTCTATCGTAAGATTTAATTGTTGTGCAATCCGGACAACAGCCTTTGGGCTAACACCTAATTTTTTTGCGATAAATGGTGTTTTATATTCCAAAATAATCCCTCCTATATATATCCTGTTGAATGATTTCGATCTATGAAGGAAGTTCCCTTCTAGTGTGACAAAAGAAGTGTGGAATCGGCAAAGAAAGTGTTTTTTCACGAAATGAAGCTGTGAAGAATATATCGTTTATATAAAATATTTTATCCTAAGATTTAGAACTATTTGACTAAGGGAAATGAATTAGATTATCATAATGATAAATATCTTTTTTATGTATGCATATAATATATAAAAAGGTGGTTGCTAATGTAGAATTTTTTTAGAGTATTAGAATGCTTACTTCACTTGAATAAAATTAAGTAGGAGGTGGCTTCCTTGCTTACAATGTAGGTAAGGAGAAGTATTTGGACATATATAGTATAAGTATAGTGATTGTTTTAATTGCCTTAACGGCATTTTTCGTCGCAGCAGAATTTGCAATTGTTAAAGTGCGAAGTTCACGAATTGACTATTTAATTGCAGAAGGAAATAATCGCGCAACATCTGTCAAAACAGTCATTACAAACTTAGACGAATATTTATCTGCTTGTCAGCTAGGAATAACAGTTACAGCTCTGGGGATTGGGTGGTTTGGTAAACCGGCGTTAAAGCAAATGTTTGACACGCTTTTTGTGAATTTGAACATTTCTACTCAACTAGCAGACATTTTTGCTGTAATTTTAGTGTTTTTGTTTATTACATTTTTACATGTTGTAATAGGGGAATTGGCCCCAAAAACATTCGCGATTCAAAAAGCTGAACAAGTGAGTTTGTTTGTTGCTAAACCGTTAATTTTCTTTTATCGTATGGCGTTTCCATTTATTTGGATCCTAAATGGATCAGCCCGAATTATTACGAAGTTGTTAGGGCTGAAACCACCGAAAGGGCACGATGAGGTTCATTCAGAAGAAGAATTACGGTTGTTAGTTTCAGAAAGTTACAAAAATGGAGAGATTAATCAATCTGAATATAAATATGTAAATAAAATTTTTGAATTTGATGATCGTATAGCGAAAGAAATAATGGTACCCCGAACTGAGATGCATATTATAAGTAAAGAAATGCCTGCTGAAGAAGCTTTGCAAAAAATGTCTCGGGAAAAATATACGAGATATCCAGTTGTAGATGGGGACAAAGATCACGTAATAGGCTTTGTAAACTTTAAAGATATTTTCACAGATTTTGTGCAGCATAATGCAGTAAGTAATAAGAAAGTAGAGCAATATATTAGGCCAATCATTTTAGTTATCGACTCTATCCCAATACACGACTTATTTTTAAAAATGCAAAAAGAAAGAACGCATATTGCTATATTGATAGATGAATATGGTGGTACGTCTGGACTTGTTACAGTTGAAGACATTTTAGAAGAAATAGTGGGAGATATTCAAGATGAGTTTGATACGGATGAACAGCCAGAAATTCAACAAGTTAGTGAAACGAAAACAATACTAGAGGGAAAAGTGCTTGTTAGTGAAGTGAATACGTTATTAGGTTTAACAATTGATGATAATGGTGTTGATACAATCGGTGGTTGGATTTTAACGAAGAATATAGAAATTGCTGAAGAGGATTTCATTGAAATTGAAAATTATAAGTTTTGTGTAAAAGAATTAGATGGACACTATATAAAGAGATTAGAAGTTACAAAAACTGTAGAATCAATTGTTATTTTAGAAGATGAAAAACAAATTCCATTTCAAGAACAAATTAGTTCGTAGACTCTGCTATATGGCAGGGTTTTTTTGAGCATAATGTTTTTGGCAGAATGAGGGCTATGATACAATGGCATAAGTCAGACCTTTCACTAGGTGAAATATTGTTGTATACATATATTTGGAAGGGGAAGAGTTATGAAAAAGCATTTATATATAAATGGAGATTGGAAGTCTGTAAACACTTATAAACCATTATACGCACCATATTCTGAAGAAACGTTAGCGGAAATTGCACAAGGAACGGAAGAAGATGTACAAGAGGCTGTTACTGCTGCAAAAAATGCAATGAAAAAAATGAATACATTATCTGCATATGATCGTGCGACTATTTTAGAGAAGGTTGCACAAAAAATGGATGAAAGAAGAGAAGAATTTGCAGAGATTATTGCAAAAGAGGCTGCAAAACCAATTCGTGCTGCGAGGGGAGAAGTAGATCGTACCGTTCAGACATACAAATTTGCAGCGGAAGAAGCGAAGCGTATATACGGCGAGACACTGCCACTTGATGCAGCACCTGGTGCAGATGGGCGTATTGCATACACAATACGAAAACCGATAGGGGTTATAGGAGCTATTACACCATTTAATTTCCCATTAAATTTAGTGGCACATAAAGTCGGCCCTGCAATTGCTGCCGGAAATACAGTTGTGTTAAAACCAGCTGATCAAACGCCATTATCGTCTTACGCATTAGTTGAATTATTTGAAGAGGCAGGATTGCCAAAAGGAGCTTTAAATATTATTTCTGGTCCCGGTTCAACTGTAGGTGAGGCGATAGTTACAAATGATGATGTTGCTTCCATTACTTTTACGGGAAGTCCAAAAGTTGGAATTGGAATTAAGGCAAAGGCTGGGTTAAAGCGTGTTACGTTGGAACTGGGATCAAATGCTGCTGTTATTATTGATGAAGATGTAGAATTAACAGATGAAGTAATTGAACGTGTAAAATGGGGAGCATATGTAAACAATGGACAAGTTTGTATTTCGGTACAACGTGTTTTTGTACATGAAAAGAGAATGGATGAATTTCTTTCAAAGCTAAAGATAGCGATGGAAACAGTTGTTGTTGGTGATCCATTGCTGGAAGAAACGGACGTATCGGCTTTAATTTCGAAAAAAGATGTAGAGCGAATAGAAATTTGGGTGCAAGAAGCTATTAAGGAAGGTGCTACTGTTTTATACGGTGGTAAGAAACGTGATGCAAGGATTTTTGAACCAACTGTATTAACAAATGTTCCAGAGTATGTATCTGTTCAGTGCCAAGAAGTATTTGGTCCACTCATGACAGTAAATACATTTAAAGAATTTGATGAGGCAATTGAGCAAGTAAATCATTCACGTTACGGTCTACAAGCAGGTGTGTTTACAAATAATTTGTTTAAAGCAATGCGTGCAATTGATGAGCTAGAGGTTGGTGGTGTCATGATTAATGATATTCCAACGTTTAGGGTAGATCATATGCCTTACGGTGGTGTTAAGGAAAGTGGTACGGGGCGTGAAGGAATTAAATATGCAATAGAAGAAATGACAGAAATGAAATTAGTGTGTATTAAAAAATAAAGTAGATCGAGCTTAAACATCCTAATAAAAAACGAGCTGGAAATGTTTACGATTCCATACTCGTTTTTTTATTGTTTGTTTTACGTTTCTCGGAACGATTTAATTTAACCAAGTGTACCTTTTAATTCATTTCTTGTTTGAAAATAGCATCTTCTACATAAATTTGTTCTTTGTCAACAGCAGTGCTATGAGATAATACTAAACCGATTGGTGTTTCTATGCCTTTATTTTGAACAATTGTAAAAGGAACATTTTTTTCATTTGCTAATTTAATGTATTTTGATAAATGTGGGTAAGCAATGCCACCATTTAGGAATATTTGTAATGATTGAGAAGAGCGCATGCTACTAGCTACTTCAGAATATACATTACTTTGCATTACTTGACCGATAGTTAAAGCGATTTCTACACGCTCACGTAACGTAGTTAAATACATATTACGTTCTTCTGGTTTGTTCTGCTTTTGGCCGTAAATGCCTTCTTGGAGATAATCTTCCACATTTTTATTTACCATATTTTTCACACCTTTCATTTTCTATTGTACGAAAGAATGAAGCAGGATGCAAAAAAAGTCGCATCGAATGTAAAAAACTTTGAATGAAAGGAAGGGAAATGGAATGTATCAATCTAAACAATTAATAAAGACATTAAAAATTTTATCAACACATATTAACAAAATGTGACAATAATCTATTAACGAATCGCATTTTTTGTGTTAATATTCAAAATATAAAGGGTGTTCGTCGCATGGAAATGGAGGGAATGGGGGTTTTTCCAATCGATAAGGATATTAAAGAAGTATTTTGTTCGCACTTGAAAAACAACAGGCACCAATTCGTTGAGAACTGGAAAAACAAAATGATAATTTCCGATAAAGATCCATTTAAACTAGAAGCAGTTCAAAATGGAGAGGATTTATTAGAGTTAATTATCGAACTTACTATGGAAGAAAAAGATATAGATTATCTTCAGCCATTATGCGAGAAAATTGCTATTGAACGTGCAGGGGCAGATGCGAATATTGGAGATTTTGTTTATAATGCAAATGTGGGAAGAAATGAACTTTTCGAAGCGATGTGTGAATTAGATGTTAGCGCACGTGAATTGAAACCGATTATGGCCCAAATACATACTTGTTTTGATAAATTAATTTATTATACTGTTTTAAAATACTCGGAAATTATATCAAAAAATTTAGAGGAAAAACAGCAATATATTAACGAAACACATAAAGAAAGGCTGACGATTTTAGGGCAAATGTCAGCAAGTTTTGTACATGAATTCCGTAACCCACTCACTTCAATTATGGGATTTGTTAAATTATTAAAGGCAGATCATCCAAGTTTATCTTATTTAGATATTATTTCGCATGAATTAGACCAATTAAATTTTCGTATTTCGCAATTTTTACTCGTATCGAAAAAAGAAATGTGGAATGAATCAGAACAATTTTGGCTTAATGATTTGTTTCAAGATATTATACAGTTCTTATATCCGAGTTTGGTCAATGCAAATGTTTCGATTGAAAAGAATTTACCGTATCCAATTCCACTTGTTGGCTATCGGAGTGAAGTGAGACAAGTATTTTTAAATATATTAATGAACTCAATTGACGCTCTAGAATCAATGAAAGAAGAACGGAAAATTATCATTGATGTATTTGAAGAAGATCAATCGATTCGAATTGTGATAAAAAATAATGGGCCAATGATTCCAGCTGAAAGTGTAGAAATGATTTTCGAACCATTTGTAACTACTAAAAAGTTAGGAACTGGTATTGGATTATTTGTATGTAAACAAATTGTAGAAAAACATAATGGGTCTATCATGTGCCGTTCAGATAACGAATGGACAGAATTTCAAATTGTATTTCAAAAATAAACAGTCTACACCAAATGAATGGTGTAGACTGTTTTAATTCGTAAGTATAACGGCTTCTAATTTAGGATCTTTAGTTGAATAACCTAAAAGTGAAATTGTATATATGATGTTCGGTTCGACTTTGAAATTCGGTATAGTTAGTAAGACGCTGGGATTATCGGCGAGTGAAACTTCAATATCTGCTGTACCAGGACTAACTTCCAAAAAATCTGTTATTTGTTTAAAGAGTACATTTTCAAATAAATGATCTCCACCTTTTAAATCTACATTTACAACAGGGGTATCTGGAGAAAAATGTGCAAAGCGTATTTTTGCTTGACCAGCTGGTAAATGTGTATTATCAAGCATAGGTTGTAGTTGTAGATGATTATCACTATTTATTGCGGCAAAAGTATAAGTGTGATTCCCCATTATTGGTACTAAAGCTGAAAAGATGGGAGTTTCATTTCCAACAGGGACAATATCTATACGGTATTTACCTTGCACTAATGTTAAATAGGGACTAAATTGTTTAAATGAAATATTTTTAATAACCTTTTGCCCGTTTACTAAAATGTCAACCGCAGGTGTATTGGAAGCAGAGTGAAAAAAACGTATGTGTGACGGTAAAGCAGCTTCTTGTGAATCTCTTTTTTCATACGCCTGTACAAGTTTCGTAAGCGCATCGTAATATTTCATATATAGTTCTACATATTTTTTCGGATTTTTAAATTGATAGTAACGAGCGAGCTGTTCGTAACGTGCAGCTTCTTGTCCATATTTTTCGATTTCAGATTGAGACATGAATATTCCTCCTTTGTCATCATTAAAACTATATGCTTAACAAGAAAGAGGTTATGCGAAAAAATTGTTTTTTGAAGGAGAAAAGTTGAAAATTAATAAAGAGTATTGCTTATGGATAAGTGTTTTTTAGGCGAAAGAGCCTTATAATTTTCTAGAGTATACAGCAATATATCATCTATGTTGGATGATGATGTACCGATTACAACGTATATTTCGAAATAAAAAACCTTAAGAGCGTATGAAGTAACATATCGAAAACATGTCCAAAAATCCTTAGAAAACTAGGGATTTTTTTAATAATGGGCAAATACACATACAAAGTGATAATTGTCCTACATAAATTATAAAGGAAAGGTAGTTTAAACATAAGGAAAGGAATAAAATATTGGGATGGGGATATCCAAAAAGGAATTGTGGAGTTATGGACGATTTTGTGCTTTACGATGTAGGATGAATTTTGAATTTGTAACATTATTTTTTCTATTTACGTTAGCAAGTGGCAGTATTAACCGATAAAAGAGCGTCGTGCCGAACTGATTAATGTGGTTAATCGGTTCTTTTTTTATTGTATAAAACGGAGGAGAATGTATGTAAAATATAGGTTTCTATAAAAATAATTGCTATGCATTTAGTAGGATTAATTGTCGATATTTGTTTGAAAATATGCAATATAAAGTAGGAGAATAGGAAGGAGTTTAAAGGGAGTTTCGTCGAAGTTTACACAATGTCGGCAATTGAGGGAAGCTGATATTATGTTAAGAAAATATGTAGTGAAGCGTTTATTTTATATAAAGGAGGGTTATTGGAGCGTATAGATAAGGGTTGGTCTTTGTTTTAAGTTCCGAATTTTCTGTTTTTGAAATTAATATTTAGCACTCATTTGTATATTTTATAATAGTTTTTTGATAAAATCACTGCTTTCGCAGAGGGTTCTTTTTTATGAAAGAAACGTCAATTTTCTTCATATATATATACAAATTGGAGAAATGGGGGAGCGCTATGCGCGATTACTTAATTAAACCACTTGTTGGTCAGCCGTATCCAATGATTTCACATGGAAAAGGTGTGTATTTGTATGATCAAAACGGAAATAAATATTTTGATGGCTCGTCAGGGGCAATTACGGCAGGTATTGGGCATGGCGTAAAGGAGATTGCAGATGTTATAAAAAAGCAAGCAGAGGAGATTGCTTTCGTTTATAGATCACAGTTCACGAGTGAACCAGCTGAAAAATTAGCGAAGAAATTAAGCGATTTAAGTGTAGGAGATTTGAACTGGAGCTTTTTTGTGAATAGTGGTACGGAAGCAAATGAAACAGCTATGAAAATTGCAATCCAGCATTTTCAAGAGCGAGGTATTCAAGGGAAGCATAAAATTTTGTCACGATGGATGAGTTATCACGGTATTACGATGGGAGCCTTATCAATGTCTGGGCATCCACTGCGCAGACAACGTTTCGTGTCAATTTTAGAAGATTATCCAACTATTCCAGCTCCATATTGTTTTAGATGTCCGGTGCAAAAGGTATATCCAACTTGTCAGCTTGCTTGTGCGACTGAACTAGAAAGATCAATTGAAAGAATTGGTGCAGAACATATCGCAGCTTTTATCGCTGAACCGATTATCGGAGCAGCTGGAGGAGCAGTCGTTCCGCCGAAAGAATATTATAAAGTCATTAAAGATATTTGTAGTCATTACGATATTTTATTTATTGCTGATGAAGTAATGACAGGGCTTGGTCGTACTGGCGCATGGTTTGCGATGGAGCATTGGGGTGTAGAACCGGATATTATGACTCTTGGTAAAGGTTTAGGAGCTGGATATACACCGATGGCAGCGACGATTGTAAGTGACCGTGTTATGGAGCCAATTTTACGTGGATCGCGTTCTGTAATGAGTGGGCATACGTTAAGTGCAAATCCATTATCTGCAGCAACAGCTCTAGCTGTTATTGAATATATGGAGAAACATAATCTACCTGAAAAAACAGCAGAAAAGGGAGAGTATTTAATAAAAGGACTACAGAAAGTTCAGCAACAATCGACAATCATTGCTGATGTGCGCGGAAAAGGGTTGCTGATTGGAGTAGAATTGCAACCGTTTACAAAAGCGTCGGAACTTATTTCGGTTGCAGCTAAAAATGGTCTTCTTTTATACCAAGCTGTTTCAGGGCAAGCAGGAAAAGAAGATAGTGCACTGCTTGTAGCACCGCCGATGACAACTACATATTCCGAGTTAGATGAATTACTTTCAATTTTTGCAAAAAGTGTAGAAGAAATGATGCAAAAAGGAGGGCATAGTATCGCATGACAACTATTACGAATACATTCGATAAATTAAAAGAGATAGAGGAAGTAATTTCTTTGTTCCACGATGATATGACATTAATGTTTGGAGGATTTGGGGGGATTGGATCCCCGCCATCTTTAATACAGGCGATTTTAGAAAAAGGAGTTACAAATTTAAATTTAATAGGAAATGACACGGGATTTCCTGATGTAGGAATCGGTCGTCTTGTTACGAATGAAAGAGTAAAATCATTAATTACTTCACATATTGGTTCAAATCCAAATGCAGGAAGACAGCTAAACGAAGGAAGGTTACAAATCGAGTTTTCTCCTCAAGGAACATTAGCAGAGCGTATTCGCGCTGGTGGTGTAGGACTTGGAGGTGTATTAGTTGATGTAGGTGTTGATACGATTGTAGAAGAGGGAAAACGTACAGTTGAAATGAATGGCAAGACATATTTAGTTGAAACAGCATTAACTGCTGAGGTTGCAATTGTATATGCGAAAAAAGCGGATCCGTTTGGTAATCTTGTGTTTGATAAAAGTGCTCGTAATATGAATCCTCACGTAGCTATGGCAGGGGATATAACGATTGTAGAAGCAGAAGAAATCGTTCCACTTGGAAGTTTAGATCCAGAAGAAATTGTTGTCCCAGGAGTATTTGTAAATTATATCGTACCGTCGGAAGGAGTGAATTGGAAATGGGTATGGGCGTAGAAGTGAGAGATAAGATTGCTAGGCGCGCGGCGAAAGAAATACAAAATGGTATGATTGTAAATTTAGGTATTGGTATACCATCGCTTGTACCGAATCATCTTCCTGACGATATAAACGTTATGTTTCATGCGGAAAATGGAATTGTAGGTATGGGACCTACGCCAAGAAAAGGGAATGAAGACGAAAATTTATGTAACGCAGCAGGTTTACCGACTTCTCTTATTACAGGAGCGAGTTATTTTGATAGTTGCACAGCGTTTGGGATGATTCGAAAAGGTTTATTAGACATAACGATTCTTGGTTCATTACAAGTAAGTGAGAATGGTGATTTAGCGAACTGGATTGTACCAGGAAAACGAGTTCCAGGTATTGGGGGAGCGATGGATTTGGCACAAAAAGCGAAGCGGGTCGTTGTTGTGATGAATCATGTCGATAAATACGGAAATGCAAAAATTGTTTCGGAGTGTACATTACCATTAACTTCAAAGAAATGTGTAGATTTAATTATTACGGATATGGCAGTTATGGAAGTGACGCAGGGTGGACTCGTTTTACAAGAATTAATGAGTCCATACACAGTGGAAGATATAAAACAACATACAGAAGCTGATTTTAAAATTGGCTCTAACTTACTAGTAATCGAATGAGGGGAGATGTAATATATGGAGCAATTAAAAAAGAAAATTTGTGATTATATCGAGAGTCATGAAGAGGAAAGCGTAAAATTTTTAAAGCGATTAATTCAAGAAAAAAGCGTATCTGGTGATGAAAGTGGTGCGCAGGCAATTGTAATTGAAAAATTACGTGAGCTAGGTTTAGATCTTGATATTTGGGAACCTTCATTTTCTAAAATGAAAGATCATCCTTATTTTGTATCACCGCGTACAAGTTTTTCAGATAGCCCGAACATAGTGGCAACTTTAAAAGGAAGTGGCGACGGGAAATCTATGATATTAAATGGACATATTGATGTCGTACCAGAAGGAGATGTGAATCAGTGGGACCATCACCCTTATAGTGGTGAGCAAATAGGGAATCGTATATATGGTCGTGGAACAACGGATATGAAAGGCGGCAATGTCGCACTGATGCTTGCGATGGAAGCTATTATTGAATCTGGTATTGAATTAAAAGGAGATATTTATTTTCAAAGTGTAATTGAAGAAGAAAGCGGCGGGGCAGGAACATTAGCGACTATATTACGAGGATATAAAGCAGATGGTGTCATTATTCCAGAACCAACAAATATGAAGTTTTTCCCGAAACAACAAGGGTCCATGTGGTTTCGTCTACATGTGAAAGGCAAAGCAGCACATGGTGGAACGCGTTATGAAGGAGTAAGTGCAATTGAAAAAAGTATGTTTGTTGTAGATCATTTGAGAAAATTGGAAGTGAAGAGAAATGACCGAATTACAGACCCGTTATTTAAAGGAATCCCGATTCCAATTCCAATTAATATTGGGAAAATTGAAGGTGGGAGCTGGCCAAGTTCTGTTCCTGATTCATTAAATTTAGAAGGAAGATGTGGTATTGCGCCGAATGAGACTATAGAGGCAGCAAAAGAAGAGTTCGAGAATTGGATCGCTGAATTAAATAATGTGGACAATTGGTTTGTTGAAAATCCTGTAGAAGTAGAATGGTTTGGAGCGAGATGGGTTCCTGGTGAACTAGAAGAAAATCATGAGTTAATTACGACACTAGAGCATAACTTTGTTGAAATCGAAGGGAATGAACCGATTATTGAAGCATCTCCGTGGGGGACTGATGGAGGTTTATTTACACAAATCGCAGGTGTACCAACGATAGTATTTGGTCCAGGAGAGACGAAAGTAGCACATTATCCAAACGAATATATAGAAGTTGATAAAATGATAGCTGCCGCAAAAATTATTGCATGTACATTACTAGATTGGTGTGAGGTGAAAAAATGAAATACTATGAATCTTTTAGAGAACAGACGAATGACTATACAGTAGAAGGCGTTTTAGATTATTTTAATAAACGTATTCGAGTAGACCACTACACAGGAAATATTGAGAGGATTATCCAAACAATTGACGAATTAGCAGAGAAGCATTCTTTCACTAAATGTATTATTAAAGGAAAGGGAGAGCATGTTTCTACATGGCTCTCTTTCGGTTTTTTATTGGAAGCAACAATACCGCATTATTTTCAAGGTCACGATGCATACTTCTTCGTGAAATTTATTAATGATGAAAGACGAAATAGTATTCATTGGGCTGAGGAAGATACCATTTTAAGCGGTGTTAAAGCGAAAGAAGTAAAGGAAAAAATAGTACCAGAGAAATTTTTATTAAGAAAAGCGACAGAAGAGGATGCGGAAGAATTAGCGGCTGTCTTTGGAAAAGTATTTGAAGTTTATCCGACTCCTTTAAACGAAGCGAGTTATGTAAAACAAACGATGAAGGAAGACGATACAATATACTATGTGTACGAATTCGAGGGGAAAATAATTAGTACAGCATCTGCAGAAATGAATATAAAAGAAGGAAATGCAGAATTAACGAATTGTGCTACTTTACCCGAATATCGTAAGCATGGGTTTATGAAAAGTTTACTAATTAAGTTAGAAGAAGAACTGCAAGAAAAATCGATTTTCTGCTCCTATACAATTGCTCGATCGCTTTCTTTCGGAATGAATGCGGCCTTTCATCAGTTAGGTTATACGTATACAGGAAGACTGGCGAACAATTGCTACATTTTCAATAAGCTGGAAGATATGAATATATGGGTGAAAGATTTGTCTAAATAGTACGGTATAAAAAATAGAACGGAATCGTCATGCTTATAATCGCATATAGGTATGCCGGAAATTCGGCATGTGATTGCTGGATTTTCGGCAAAAGGGGGGATGACATTGCTAGCAGTTTCGACACAAGAAGTCATTGAAGCGATTTTGGGCAGTATTGATGAGGCTATACACGCAGTAGATGAAAATGGTATTACAATTTTCTATAATACTGTAGCTGCAAAACACGATGGGTCAAAAATTGAAAAAGTGTTAGGAAAACATTTGTTAGAAGCGTTTCCTTCTTTATCTAGGGAAACGAGTACGTTAATGAAAGTGTTAGATACAAAAAAACCAATCGTTCATCAAGTTCAGCATTATCAAAATTTAAATGGGGAAGACATTTGTACAGTAAATACGACGTTACCTATTTTTATAGATGGAAATATTGCTGGGGCTGTTGAAATTGCAAAGGATTATTCCACAGTTCAAAAACTTACGGATACAATTGTAGATTTGCAGTCAAAAATAAAGCGGTCATCTAGAAAAAAAGCAATTAAAAAGCATGTTGCATTTGAGACGATTGTGACGGATGATGCTCGATTTAAACAGACGAAAGAATTAGCACAAAAAGTAGCGCCAACTGATGCAAATGTTTTAATATACGGGGAAACAGGAACAGGGAAAGAGTTATTTGTACAAGCGATTCATGAAGCTTCTAAACGGAAGAACAAGCCATTTATTGCACAAAACTGCGCAGCTTTGCCAGAGTCGCTATTAGAAAGTTTATTGTTCGGAACGACGAAAGGTAGCTATACTGGGGCAATTGAACGAGCGGGATTATTTGAACTTGTAGATGGTGGGACATTGTTTTTAGACGAACTGAATTCAATGCCTCTCGATTTACAAGCGAAAATGCTACGTGTATTAGAAGATGGTGTTATTCGTCGAATTGGTGATAATAAGACGAGAAAAGTAGATGTTCGCGTTATTACTGCAATGAATCAGCCACCAGAAATATGTTTAAGAGAGAATAAAATTCGTACGGATTTATATTATCGATTAAATGTCTTTTCATTATATATTCCGCCGCTACGTGAAAGAACTGAGGATGTCTTATTATTAGCGTCTTATTTTTTGAACGAATATAATAAAAGTTATAAAAAAGGTGTACTTCAAATGGATAAGGAAGCGAAAGAAAGACTACAAGCTTATCAATGGCCTGGCAATGTTCGTGAGCTAAAACATACGATTGAACATGCTGTCATTATTGCAGAAGGGGATACACTAACAGCCAATTGTTTACCGCGTACATTTCGGAAAGAGAATTTGCCAAAGAAGAAGAGCATATTGCCACTTAGAGAAGCACTTCATCAAACAGAAAAGGAATTAATAGATCAAGCGTTAATTGAAACGGAAGGGAATATATTACAAGCTGCAAAAATGTTATGTATCCCTCGCCAAACGCTTCAATATAAATTGAGTAAGTACGACAAAACCGCCGAATAATTGGCGGTTTTTGTGTGTTTGCACCAATAAAAGAGCGTTTACATATATAAAAAGTAATGAATATGATAGTATGTATGGATTTTATACAGTGCTTACAAATATTTTTTCGTTTATGTAATAGCGTTCACCGTACATTTACTTATCAATAATGTAAAGTTGGCATAACTATTGCTTATATAAAGGATGAGCGTATAAAAAGGGGGAATAGCAATGTTACATGATGTATACAAACCAAATCGTCACTGGAAGGATATCGAGTTGTGGAAGGATGTTACTGAAGAGCAATGGAATGACTGGGTTTGGCAATTAACGAATACGATCAAAACTTTGGATGACTTAAAGAAAGTGATTAATTTAATACCTGAAGAAGAAGAAGGCGTTAAAATTTCAACAAAAACGATCCCGTTAAATATTACACCGTACTATGCTTGGCTAATGAATCCTGATGACCCACGCTGTCCGATTCGGATGCAATCTGTACCGATCTCGGAAGAGTTATATAAAACAAAATATGATTTAGAAGATCCGCTTCATGAAGATGAAGATTCACCAGTTCCAGGTCTAACACATCGTTACCCAGACCGCGTATTGTTCTTAGTAACGAATCAATGTTCTATGTATTGTCGTTACTGTACACGCCGTCGTTTTAGTGGACAAATTGGAATGGGTGTGCCGAAGAAACAATTAGATGATGCAATTGGTTACATTCGTGATACACCACAAGTACGAGATGTATTAATTTCTGGTGGAGACGGTCTTCTTATTAACGATAAAATTTTAGAATATGTATTAAAAAATTTACGAGAGATTCCGCATGTCGAGATTATTCGTATCGGAACGAGAGCGCCGGTAGTATTCCCGCAGCGTATTACAGAAAACTTATGTAACATTATTAAAAAATACCATCCAGTATGGTTAAATACACATTTCAATACTTCTATTGAAATTACAGAGGAATCGAAAAAAGCATGTGAAATGCTAGCGAATGCTGGTGTTCCAGTCGGAAACCAAGCAGTAATTTTAGCTGGTATTAACGACAGCGTTCCAATTATGAAAAAACTTATGCATGACTTAGTAAAAATCCGTGTACGTCCATACTACATTTATCAATGTGATCTATCTGAAGGTATTGGTCATTTCCGTGCACCAGTATCTAAAGGTCTTGAAATTATTGAAGGTTTACGCGGTCATACATCTGGTTATGCGGTTCCAACATTCGTTGTAGATGCACCAGGAGGCGGCGGGAAAATTGCGCTTCAACCAAACTATTTAATTTCGCAAAGTGCAGATAAAGTTGTGCTTCGTAACTTTGAAGGTGTTATTACAACGTATCCAGAGCCAGAGAGCTATATCCCAGGAAGAGCAGAAGGGTACTTTAAAGAAATCTATCCAAACTACGAAGAAAAACGTTCAGATGTTGGTATCGCAGGTCTTATGAGTGATAAGAAATTTAACCTTGTTCCAGACGACTTACAGCGTATGAGCCGTCGTAAAGACTATGAAGATAATGACACTCATGCATCACTAAAAGATAAACGTGATAAGCGTGATCAACTTAAAGATAAAAAGTATCAATCGCAAATGGCTAAATTAGAAGAAAACGACAAAAAAAATGAGGGTGATGCAGTATGAATTGTATGTGGTGTGACAGTACAGAAGCGAAAGAAAGCTTGAATACTGTATATTGGGAATTACCAGATGGTACGAAAGCCATTGAAATCCAAGAGACACCATGCATTTCTTGTTCCTCATGTGGTATGGACTATCAAGCAGATCAAACAGTGAAAGAAATAGAAGATCAATTGTTTCTAATTTATACGAAAGATTTACCAAAACAACTAACATATGAAGAATTAATGGGAAGACCACGTCTATTAAAAAGAAATTATTTCGACTTTTAACCAGCATTTATGCTGGTTTTTTTCTTTTTTGCCTTGTATAATGTATCCAAGTTAGAAAGGTAGGGAATATTTTTGAAAAAGACATTTTACCACTATATGATGAAGCATCGTGCAGCTTTATTTAGTAATGAAGTATCGAATTTAGCAGAAGCAATGTATGATGATTTAAGCTTTCCAAAGCAATCTGAAGATTATGATGAAATTAGTTCATACTTAGAGTTAAGTGGATTGCTAGAAAGTATGTCTATATTTGATGAAGCTTGGGATTTATACATACAAGAGAGATAAGAACTATATGAAATTTTTGACGTGAAGCTAGTCTATTTGCTAGCTTTTTTTACGTTGTAAATAATTTTTTTATACGGTGATATTTTTTATTGAAAAAATTTATGAATATACGCTTCTGTGATAAGCGTTTTTATGTAGGTTGCATATACTGTTATCAAAATCACGACGTCAAAAAAAGGAGAGATATAGATGGCGAGAAAAAAGCAACCTAAATATAACGTAGGGGACATAGTCGTGATTACGCTATATGGAACCGTTGGTAAAATCACAAATATGAAGGTTTTGGATGGAGTTTACGTATACGAAGTCAATAATCACGATGGGTTTTACGTAGAGCAAACGTTGCAGCACGTTTCAGAGCAAGATATGAAAAAAGGTGAAACTGAGTGGATCGAATTAAATTATAATTTCACATTTGGTGATCTCGTGCAAGTAACAGGATACGATAAAGATGTGTTTCGAATTGTTGGTTTTCGTACAGAAGTATGGAGATATAAAAATGACGCATGGGAAGATACTATATACGAATTGTCACGAATTACGGATGGTGAATGGTTAGAAGCGGATGAATCAGATTTAACGTTACTTGCTAATGCTCAAACGGCAAATGCAATTTTGAAGAAAATGAAACAAGATAAAGCTGGTATGAATAAATTAGATTTAGGGAAATTAAAGTCAATTAACAACTCAAAAAAAGTGAGTGTTAAGACAAATCGTCAAGAGATCATTGATGGATTACTTGATATTTATAACGATTATCAATTGTTATTCGATACATTTAAAGATGAAGAATACAAAATTGTTATGGATGTTGTTCATAATTATTTAGTTAAATTGACAGAGAAAAAATAGTTAACTAGAAAGAGAGAATGAATTGAACAACAACATATGCAGTATAAGGTATGCCTACAATTATTAAAAAAATAAAAAGCCATTTAATAAGAGAGTCTGCCCATTGATCTTCATGCATGAACTCTTCTTTTGTTTGCCCTACTTCTTGTTCTACCTCATATTGGTATTCCATAATTAAATCCCCCTTTTTTGATAGCTTGTACTACCATCGTATGCATCTCGTCCAAAGGATATGACCTATAAAAAAAGAAAAACTATTTTTCTAATCTCATATACATAATTTTGAGATTTTTTCATAAAACAGAAATAAAGGAGTGATGCTCATGAAGGAAATTGAGGTCGTAATTGATACGGAAGAGATTGCGGAGTTTTTTTATGAGCAACTAATTGAAAGAGGGTACGTCCCAAAACGAGAAGAAATTGAAGATCTCGCAGATATTACATTCGAGTATTTATTAGAGAAATGTATGATTGATGAAGTTTTTGATGAAGAGGATGAGCGAAAGTAACGGCGGGCTTAACTCGTCGTTTTTTACTCTTTACAAACTTGTCACAAATATAGTCGGAAATTATTGGTATAATTAAAAGAAAATTTTACTCAAGAGGTGAAGGGATGTTCAAAAAAATTATTGATTCTTTATTAGGTAGGAAAAAGTATCGTTCGCATTCTAGTAGTGATTATCGCCATAGAGGTCGCTCTTATTCAAGTAGCGATTATAAACGACGTTCATCCGGTTATGGGCATCAGCATTATAAAAGAAAACGTAAAAGTCGTAGCTTCTTTTCAAGTAGCTGATGAAATGGCGTCGTATACTAGCTTTATTTGATAGACCACTGCGAAAAAATACAATCGTTGCAGAACGTTATAAAATTGAATCAGTAATTGGAATGGGCAGTTATGGGGTTACATATGTCGTTAATGACTTACAAATAAATAGATATAAAGTCTTAAAACAATTAAGACAAAGTAAACAAAGATATGAGTCTGGTAGAAAATCATTTGAACAAGAGAAAATGATTTTACAAACATTAAATCATCATGCAATTCCTAGTTTATATGATCATTTCGTATGGGAGAAAAAAAGCTTTTTCGTGATGGAATATATGCCTGGTAAAAATTTTGAAGATTATATTTTCTTAGATGGGCATGCATATACAGAACGTGAAGTTTTAAAAATTTTATATGAAATATTAGAAATTGTATCGGTGTTTCATAATAAAGGTATAATTCACCGAGATTTACGTATTCCGAACATATTAATGAAAGAAAACCAAATTAGTATTATTGATTTTGGATTAGCTAAATTGAAGGGTGAGGGTGATGAACGAGCTACAGCTTATGAAGGTGAACAAGCTTTGATGCGAGAAGTTCACTTTCGTAGCGATTTTTATGCGCTTGGTCATTTCTCGTTATTTTTATTATATGCAGGCTATGAATCTAATGAAAAACATGAAAAACCATGGTATGACGAATTAACTTTGGAAAATTATAACCGTGAAATGCTTATGCGAATGTTACAAATAAAAACGCCGTACTATGAGAATGTACAAGATTTAAAAAAAGATATAGCTTTTGCTTTAGAGAGGATGGAGGTTCCATGTTTCAAAAGTTTTTAGCAAGTGTTGGTATTGGTAATGCAAAAGTAGATACAGTTCTTGAAAAAGATGAGTATATTGTTGGAGAAGAGATACTAGGGAAGGTTCATATAACTGGTGGTTCAGTTAGCCAACAAGTTGAAAGCATTTACTTAACGTTATCGACGTCGTATGTACGAGAAGTGGATGATAAAAAAGTAACAGCAACATATGATTTAGAGCGAGTTCGTTTAACAGAACCTTTTTCTGTTGAGCCGAATGAAAAAAAAGAAATTCCATTTTCATTTATAATGCCAGTTGAAACGCCGCTTACACTTGGAATGAAAACAGTTTGGGTGCATACAGGTCTTGATATTAAACGTAGTATAGATCCAAGTGATCGTGATTACATTCAAGTGTTGCCTAATGCACTATTAAATAGTGTGTTAGAGAGTGTAAATCAATTAGGTTTTAAAGCGCGTCATATAGAATGTGAAGAATTACCGTATCGATTACGTAAGCAAGTTCCGTTTGCACAAGAATTTGAGTTTGTTCCTGTTTCCGGAGAGTATTATGGGAAATTAGATGAACTAGAATTATTAATCTTACCAAGCGCTTACGATTGCCTAGAGATTATTATGGAAGTAGACAGAAAATCTCGCGGATTAGCAGGTTTATTTGCAGAAGCGCTTGATCTTGACGAGAAAGTGATTCGCTTTACAGTAACGAATGAAGATATTCCAACAATGCAAGAAAAAATTAACAATTATATTTTTAAATAAACTATGCATAAAAAAGAAATGGAGAGGAAAACTAAAACAACCGCTCCATTTTTTTGTATAGTGAGGTTATGTATGTGAAACGATATCGACATTTATACTTGTTAAGTTTTACGCTACTCATTTGTTTTGTCGTATTATCACTTTCGTATCATACCGCTTGTATTGAGAAATTTGACAATATAGTCGCGCATTTTATTCAAAGCTTTCGAAACGATTACTTGACAGCCTACTTTACTTGGGTATCTTTTATCGGTTCCAAAAGAATATATTTTCCGTTACTCATCATTCTTGTAATGTATTTTCTCGTTAGAAAAAAGTTGCTTAGTGCATTACTTCTAACTATTAATTATTATGGATCTCGTTATTTAAACAGTATGCTTAAACTATGGTACGAACGAGCAAGACCTGATGTAACGCAGCTTGTTACTGCAACTGGATATAGTTTTCCGAGCGGTCATACGATGAATGCTACTGCTTTTTTAGGATTTATTGCATACGTCACAATTACTGAAGAACGTATTACATTGCATAAAAAATTGTTGATTATTTTTATAGCGAGCTTTGTTGTATTATCTATTTCAGTTAGCCGAATATATCTTGGCGTTCACTATCCATCTGACATATTAGCAGGATGGGCAGCTGGCGGTAGCTGGCTCGTTTTATGTGTTATATTTCATAAAGCGTTCATTAAAAAAGAACCTATGTCATAATAGGTTCTTTTTCCATTGGTTCAACATGAATGTGTGCATGGTAAATGCCAAACTTTTTCCGAAGCATAGCCTCGATGTTGTCAGTAATACAATGACTTTCACCAACATCCATACGAGCATCTACCTCGATTGTAATATCAACGTACGTTTGATTCCCGTACATACGCGCGCGAATGTCTACGATGTTTTCCACGCCACCAATATGTTCAATAGCACCAGCGTACTCTTCCATCTTATCTGGATCGATTCCATCCGTTAACATATGAGAAGCTTCTACGAAAATCTCCCATGCAGTTTTACAAATAATAAGGCCGACAATTAAAGCGGCAATAGGATCTAAAATAGGCATTTGGAATTGCGAACCGACAATACCTACTACTGTACCAATACTTACGAGTGCATCTGATAAATTATCCTTTGCAGCGGCTTCTAATGATTTGCTTTTTGTGCGCGCTGCAATCTTTTTCGTATACAAATACACAAAGTACATAACGACAGCAGAAAATAAGGCTACCCATGCAGCAAGTACATTAGGCGCTGCTTGTTTCGGATTTAAAAAAGATTGAATAGCACTAATAATAACTTCTAAACCGACCGTTGCCATAATAAAAGAAGCAACAAGTGATGCAATTTGTTCTGCGCGCGAATGCCCATAAGGATGATCTGGATCACGAGGTTTACGAGAGATTTTTAGACCAATTAATATAGCTAAAGAAGCACCGATATCCGTTAAGTTATTTAAACCGTCAGCACGTAATGCGCTAGAGAGGGTAATATAACTGATGATGATTTTCATAGAGGATAAAAATATGTAGGCCATAATGCTGACAATAGCACCTTTATCAGCTTCTTTATGAGAAAGAGTATCCATTTTAATCACTCACCTTTCTACAAGGAATTTCTTTCTATAAATAGAGTACCAAACGAAACTCGTGTGGGTCTATACAAACATTGTTGACGTTTTTTAGGTTTTTAAGAAGGGGATAACAAAGTTTCGTGAAGGAAAAATATGTTGTAAAGTGCAAAGTTAGGGTGTGAAATTAATTGGGATTGATTTACAATTAAAGGGTGAGAGGGTAAGAGGATGAAAAAACTAATATTTTTCTTACTATGTATTGTTCTTATAATGATTGGGTGTAATTCATCAAATAACGAAAATGTGAAGGAACATAATATTTCTAAAGTATCCATATCTACTTTTAATGGCTACGGTGGATTAAATGAAAATTATTTTCTAAACATGGAAGACAAACAAATAATCAATGGAATTAATAATATGTTTAATGGCATGAAAAAACAAAAGAGAAGAGGTGAAATACCACAATACGATATACTAATTACATATGAAAATAGTGATACGAAGGGTATCCATTTATACCTCGGAGATGAAGGGGAAAGGAGTGTAATTATGTACATTGGTCATGAAGACACTGTTTATTACACTTCTGAAGAAATGACGAAACAACTACGAAAGATAATTGTGAAAAAAGATTAAAACCCTCTAGAAATTATTTTTCAGAGGGTTTTAATCTTAGTATGCTTCTAAAAACTCAGTAACTTGCTCTTCAGTTTTTGCGTTAGCACTATGTAAGTGGCCTAGCTTCTCGCCATTTTGATATACAAGTAAACTTGGAATACCCATTACTTGATACTCTTCAGCGATACTTGGGAACTCATCTTTATTAATAGAATACCATTCAAACTTATTGAACTCTTCCATTACATCTCCGATAAAGTTGTCCATACGCACACAATCTGGGCACCATGTAGTAAAGAACTTAACAACTACTGGCTCCTCACTTGCGATAATGTCTTTGAATTCCTGTTCTGATTTGATTTCTTTCATGTTTTGTTGCTCCTTTTTCACTATCAATATTTTTGATTGTTTAGTTGGTGTATTTGCTGTGAAATGAAAACTTCTAACGAGAGTTTTCTTTCTGAATAATTCGTTTGCAAATTGATCCACCGCAGTTTCTTGAAGTCCTGGTACAACATGGAAGTAATTGTCTAATGTGATACCTACTCTGTTAAGTCCTAAACGTTCGCTAATGATCTTCGGATGTATACCTTAGAAACTAGAAACGAATATTAGGAACCTCACTTTTCTTTATAAGCTTTTTCTAGGGTTGTGTCAAACTTCTGAATTGTAAGGTTACTATTATAAGTAGGGTAATTCAAAGTGTATTCATGATAGCCATCGCTATAACGTTCTTTTCTCACATATTTTTAGGAGAAGTTTATGAAGTGCCCGTAATGTGATGTCGGATAAAACAAGCAATCTCTTTCCGGTACTTAGAGAAGGTAAACGGTGGATGATCACTCATAAATTTTATGAGTGAATTAAACAACAAGAAGGAAATTCAAAAAAGATGTAGGGGATGCATATATGAATTTAGAGGAATCGTTATAAGAACTTATTCGTGAAGTTGTGAGAGAAGAGATTAGGGCGGCGTTAGCTGAGTTCCAGCAATAATCACAACCAAATAAAGAAATGTGGGTGAAAGAAGCGTGACTAACAAGGGGGGAATTAGGATGTTGAAATGGGTAAAGAAACTGTTTTCAAAAAACGCCCACCTTGCATTGTTTGTGAGAAACAAGAAGGTGAGCTTCACTTAAAAGAAACGAATTGGATTTTTGAAAATTGTGCCCAAATTACGCATGAACAAGGTATTGAAATAGATACCTATACCCTTTTACACCTTATTCCATAAATAAGAAAGCTGGTGGGCTTCTGATTCAAGAGCTATTAAATGATCATTATTAATAGAGTTATTCGTATACATTCTGTTCTTTTGGATGTTAAGGACAGTATAATTCGCATCGTTATATTCATTTGAAAATGTTGATTCATTTAATAATGTCAGTGTTGAGTTGATGTTATATTTATCAATTCGCTCTTTTTTACCTTTGAAAAACAGTTTAATAAGATGCGGCTCATCATTAATGAGCAAACCGAGTTCAGGTGATGAGCGGACGATTAAATTACCTGATAACCAATGTGATTTACCTGGATCAAACCAAGAGACTTCTTTGTTTTTAATAAATTTTTTGTACTGCTTTATAACATCAATGTAGTTTTGCTTTTTCTTCTGATCAACAGTTTGTACTAATGTTTCAAAACAGTCAAAAGGTAGTTCGTTTTTATGAAATTTAATAACAGTTTCTCGTAATTGTTTCCAGTAATCAAAAACCGGGTGATATTCAGGTTGAGATTTTAAATTCTTTACAAAATTTGTTTTAGCTGCACTACTTTTCAGTGTGAAGTCTAAAAATTGTGTAAGTCCCACTTTAATTTCTGCCATGTTACACCCCCTTTCCAAACATTACTAATTCGATATTGGAAAGGGAAATCCTGCATTTTTAAGGAGGTGAACTAGATGCTAGAAAAACCTATGTTCATACACATGGAAGTTGAGGGAGAGTAATATTAAAATTTCATTTGTTTTTTACTGTAATAAATAAATTCATTTGAATAGAAGTGAAAAATAGAGGTTTGCCTTAGTCATTTATGAAAGTCGAGAATATTTATAACCATAGGAGTAAATACACAGGTCCGATTTTTGTAATGATGGAGGGAATTGATGTGGACATAACTCAAAGCATGGCAAGAATAGTGGTTAATGGGAAGGATCTTCCGTTTATTTCAGTTAGAACTTCTGTATGGAATCAAGGACCTGTAAATGATTTAATTGTTTCGACAAACTTGAGAGTCGAGGAGCTTTATCAGTTTATGTGGTCACAAGTGCCAGTAATGCTTGCGATGTATTTTCTTCAAGGGGCGGACTTAATGAGGTTTGCTAGAATTAATGGGATTAATCAAAGGGTAACGGGAGAATATATATATCATTTCACTTGGGGATAAAACGAATGTAAAGTAGCTTAACAGCTGCTTTTTTATTTTATAAAAGAATTTTAGAAGATTAGAAAATATGATTAGAGCGTGATATAGATAATTTGTGACTGTTTTTCACGTTCGTAAAGTTAAGCAGTTACTTCATTTCATACAAGGGGGGACTTTGAATATGAAGTTTTTAAGGAGCGAAAAAAACAGAGAGACATATATTTTTGTCTCTCTGTTTTTTTTATTCACAAATAGTTCCAGTTGCTATACCAGTTGGAGCAACGCCTACTGGAACAGTATCTATAACCATATTTGTAGCAGTATTGATAACAGAAACAGTATTGCTACCTTGATTTGTAACGTAGGCGAGAGTGCCATCTGGTATGATGGTTACTTGATCCGGGGATAAGGCAACAGGAATTGTATTAATTACAGTATTTGTCGCCACGCTTATTACTGATACATTATTACTAACTTTATTTACAACGTAAATACGTGTGCCATCTGGTGTAATATCTATACCAACCGGTTCAGTCCCTACGTTAATTGTATTAATTACGGAATTAGTAGCGGTGTCAATAACAGAAACAGTATTGCTGTTTTGATTTGTGACATACGCACGAGTACCATCTAGTGTAAAGACGATTATTCTAGGACGAATGCCAACAGAAATGGTAGCACTAACTGTATTAGTAGCAGTATTAATAACAGAAATATTGTTGCTTAATTCGTTTGCAACATATGCAAAGGTTCCATTTGGAGAAACAGTGATTCCTTGCGGAGCGTTGCCAACGGGAATGGTAGCAAAAACTGTGTTAGTAGCAGCATTTATAACAGAAACCGTATTATTACCGTGATTTCCAACATAAACAGTTGTGTTATTTGGAGTAACAGCTACACCGATTGGATTAGATCCAACAGGGATAGTAGCGACAACTATATTAGTGGCAGTATTAATAACAGAAACGGTATTAGAAAAAATATTAGTAACATAAGCGCGAGTTCCATTTGGTGAGACTGTTACTTCGAGTGGTGCATTATCTACAGTAATTGTAGTAAAAACTGTATTTGTTCCGGTGTTAATTACAGATACTGTATCATCTGTTGGATCATCTATGACCCCTGCGTTTGTAACATAAACAAGAAAATTACATGAAGGTCCAGTCGGTCCGGTTGGCCCAGTCGGTCCCGTAGGTCCTGTTGGACACTCACAATCTCCAGTCGGTCCTGGTGGTCCTTCCGGTCCTTGAATACCTTGCACACCTTGAGGTCCAGTCGGCCCTTCTGGTCCTTCCGGTCCTTGAATACCTTGCACACCTTGAGGTCCAGTCGGCCCTTCGAGTCCTTCCGGCCCTTGAATGCCTTGCACACCTTGAGGTCCAGTAGCTCCTTCTGGTCCTTCCGGCCCTTGAATTCCTTGTACTCCCTGAGGTCCAGTCGGTCCTGGGGGTCCAGGAACTCCCATTCCAGTCCCAGAGCCAGTGGGTCCAGGTGGCCCAGGTGGTCCTTGAAGCCCTTGCACACCTTGGGGTCCAGTCGGTCCTTCCGGTCCTTCTGGCCCTTGAAGCCCTTCCACGCCTTGAGGTCCAGTATAGCTCCTGCAAGTCCTTCCGGTCCTTGAAGCCCTTGCACCCCTTGAGGACCAGTAGCTCCTTCTGGTCCTTCTGGCCCTTGAATACCTTGCACCCCTTGAGGACCAGTAGCTCCTTTAGGTCCTGGAAATCCTCTAGGTCCTGTCGCTCCAGTAGGACCGGGTATTCCGATAATATTTAATAGAGAACTATTCAATATTCCTTGCAAAATTAAGTTGAATGTTTGTTGTAACAATGGGTCCGATATATTGGAACAACTAATGAGCGAAGATAAATTTTGGAATAGAAATTGGAATAACGCAGAGATTTGAGTAAGAGATGCAGTAGGCAAAGAATTGATTAATTGAGTGATAGTTCGTATAACTAAATTTTTATTTGGAGTATTTGGTTGTACTGCAATGATTAAATCATTAAACGCTTGTAATGATGATTGGAGTATTTGTATAGTTGTCGGATTTGGCGTGGTAAAGAAAGAAAGGATAGCTTGATTTAATTGGTTAATTAGGGACAATAATTCTTGTTGCTGAGAAAATGAGAAAAAAACAGGTGTACAACAATTACTTTGATCACAAGAGGATATAGAAATAAAACAGGGAAATTGGAATTTTTTGCACGGATCGTTTGAGTTTTGATTATTTTTCATAATTACCTCCTTTTTAAAATTTTATCATCGTTAAGTATGCTTTAAGAGTTTGTATTTTCTTCTGCATTTAAAGGGTTTGTAAGTATTTGTGTAATGTTCAGGAATATTTTTCTTCTAAGTATATGATTAGAAAAACGAGACGTTCTTATGGGATGTATAATCAATAATTGGTTATTAACAGAAAGTGTAAGTAAGACTAGAAAACAATAGGGAAATATATTTTTATTAACTTAAAACATAAAAAGAGTAATTTATTAAGTGTTCTAGTGAAGAAGTCATCTATTTGCAAAAACTACTTTGTTTTATAGGAAAAGTAATATAAATGGAAAAAATTTAAACACTCAAGTAAATAGCGAACCGAATGAAAAAATAAAGGAAGACAGCTGATAGAAATAGCAGGAAGTTGGATACAAGCCGTCGGTTCCGTAATTTCATTAATTGGACAAATACGTGAAGAAAATGAGGAGTTGGAAGGGAGCGATTGATAGACTAGTTTAAAAAATTAAAATGTAACTATTTTCTAAAATGACAATGAGTAATTTTCACCTTGTTTTTTGATGAACCATTATTATATGAAAATCATATAATATATTGTAGGACAAGCAACCAGTTTATAATCTATTAAATACTCCAAGAGCTTACCTTTTATATATCTTCGCATCTACTGATCTAGATGCTCTTTTTTATTGAACAAAACACCCATTTGGAAAGGAGGTTAATAATGGGAGTGACATTAGAAGAATTAGAAAAGTGTTATAATAAAGCCTTTATTAAGGGAGCAGAGTACGTAGCTGTTCAGATTGAAATGGATGGATTTCATAGCGATGAAGTAATTATTGACGACAAATATAGTATAGATTCTAAATTAAAGTATTATAAGAAAACATACAATGAAAATTTAGAACATAGATGGATTCCAGGGATTCGTATTGTAGGTTTTGCATATGGCTATTCGTTCTCAGAAATTCTACATGAATTAGGGTTGCTAGTGAAGAAATGATTAAACAAATAGCAGTTATTTTATGCGATGCCATGCTTTTAGTGGTGTCTTTTTTGTTGTGAAGGAAAGATATAAATAAAAAAGAGAGCCTAAGCTCTCTTTTGAATAGATACCTAACGTTTATGCACAAATTGGAATTCCTAATGCTATTAAGGTCAATGCTACTTGAAGAGAAAGTTCTAATCTAGCAATTTCGATTCCAGCGACTGAGACCACTAAAAGAGGTTGTCCATTAACGAACAAAACACAGCTTTCCATACTTTCGCCTCCTTTCGAGTAATCTAATATAGTATATGGATAAAAAATTAATACGTAATAGTCAGATTAATGAATTTAATAGAATTGATAATTTAACCTATAGTATAAAAAAATTAAGTAGACTAATACCTGATTTATTAACACCATATATGAAGGACAAGAATATATTAGGAGTATATAAAAACGTAGGAGTGGTAAATATGTTCTTTGCAAAGTTACGCGGTAGGAATGAAGTTCCACCAGTAGAGACAGATGCTCGAGGAGAGGCTTTCTTTAAATTAAGCCCGGACAAGCTTAGCTTAAAATTTAAGTTAGATTTATTCGATATAGAGGATGTAGTAGCTGCCCATCTGCATCTTGGGTCAAAAGGAACGAACGGTCCTGTTGTAGCTTTTTTATTTGGACCTATAATAAATCCAGTTTCAATAGAGTTTGCAACTCTTACGGGAATGATTACTCAAGAAGATTTGGTCGGGCCGTTAGCGGGTCAAACATTAGGTACTCTTGTAAATGAAATCATATCTGGAAACATATATATTAATGTTCATACAGTACAACATTCTAATGGTGAAATACGAGGACAATTGAATTATTGTTAATGAATAAAAGTAGTGAAAAATAAAGCATCCGTTTAGGGTGTTTTTATTTTGTGAAGGTTGTATAGATAAGTAATCTATTTTTAGTAATCTTGAACATTCATTTCTAAAATTTTGAAAGTGGTCGAATTTAAAAAATAGTTATCAGAAACCTGTTAATGAAATGCCCCTTCAAAAATTAAATTAGTATTAGTAGATGAACCTTGTAAACGAAATATGCAAGTGTAACAGATAATAAAAATTCTTTAAACTTAATCAAAGCTAATAGATTAATTCTCCACACCCACTGAAATAAAAAATCATAACATAAATTGTAATTACTTTTACGGAAGTGAGATGAAAATAATGTTTTATTCATATTTTACTACCCAAGCAGGTATGCGACCAGCGTATGGTACATCAATAACGTTTAGCGGAGCACAAAGTACAGTTCAAGCTGTTCAACAAGCGTTACAAATGCAACAACAAATGCAAATGCAGCAACAAGGTATCCAGCCGTATTATTCATCTATGGAGTATTTTTACCCAGTGCATCAAATCACACCGTATGGAAGTTCTTTTCTTACTATCCCGTATGGAACTGTATTTAATCTATAAATTAAAAGTTTAATCAGTAGGGGGCAGGTATCCCAAACCGATTATTAGTCCTCACCAATTGGACATATACGGACGATCCGGCTCCTACCTATCTTTCTTGCATGTTCCGAAATTTTTTGGGAGTCTTATTACCCGCAATGGAGAGGGGGATATGTAAGCGTCAAATAGTTCTCAACTACAATTTATAAATAGTCGATGAGATAATCTCCGTACATATTACAAGTGTTTTTTGATGAGATGATACCGATTAAAGAAAAAATAGGGATTATTTTATCATGAAAAATGATGGTTAATGGCTCTGTATGAAAGGATACATGAACATTTATTTACGTGGATTAGATCGAGATGTAGCAACGAAGTCCTATTTGTGGTTATATCGAATAGTAACCTACAAAGAAGATTCGACCCGTTTTTTCTAATCTTGAAAGATATTTACAGCCATGACATCACATATTTTATTTATAATTGTAAATAGTTATTAAAATGTATAAATGATGTTTTTTTATAAATAAAAAAGAAAAAAAGGAAAAATAATGCAACTTTTGAATTTGTTTATTCGTGTTATATATGAAAGGAGGAGGGGGATGGAGATTGAAGAAATATATAAGGTTTATATAAACGATGTGTACCGGTATTTATTTTCCCTTTCTCGTAGCCATCACGTAGCGGAGGACTTGATGCAAGCGACTTTTTATCGAGCGTATCTTTATTTAGAAGACTATGAAAATCAAAAGGTAAAATCATGGCTTTTTAAAGTGGCATATCATACGTTTATTGATTTTGTTAGGAAAGAGAAAAAAGTAACCTTTGTAGGAACGGAGGAATTAGAGACAATACAAGCGAGGGAATCTACAGAAGAGTATGTAGTCGCAAAAAATAGTTATGAAAAGTTAATTCAGATTATTCATACTCTACCGGTAATAGAGGCACAAGTTATTTTATTATGTGACGTACATCAATTAACGTACGAAGAGGGTGCTTCTGTATTAGATTTAAAGTTAAATACGTATAAAAGTCACATGTTTCGCGGGAGAAAGAGATTAAAAGAATTGTTAAAGGAGGAAAAGAGTCAAAATGACAAATGATAAACCTCATTCTGAACAAGATGATTATAAAGAACTGTTACAAGAAGCTATTCATCAAAGACCGGCTTCACTATCTGATGGAAAACAAGAGCAATTGTTGAAAATAGGTAAAAAAAGAGCACGTATTACGAATGTTTTAATTGTATTTACTTTTTTATTACTTATTCAACCTATTTTATATATATCAACACTCTTATATTATACAGTGGCACCTACAAACGCAATGGAGATACGGAATGTAGTAAATCAAACGTTAAGTGTAACAGAACCAAATGTATTTTTGAAAGATAGGGACATGGAGCAAACGTTGTTACCGCTTAGTTTGCAATTGCATTTTGATTTGTATAAAAGAGTAGGAAAGAAAGATATTCGAATAGGAGAAGAGAAAACAGATTATGTACTTAGTAGAGCAACGAAAGTAAGCCGTGAATATACAACAGATGAAAAAATTCCAGAAATCCCGTATATAGACAACGAAGTATTGTCTCATCCTAATAATTATAATGCGTCCTATAATAGTAGCGAAGAAGCGCAAGTATTAAAGGGTCTTCCGCAAGAATCTGTTGTAGAAGCATTTGTATCTTTTAGAGAATTATTAAGTGTACAAGAGGTAACGAATATGTTTCCTACTATTGATATTGTGTGGTATGCCGTTAATACAGGATTAGAGGAGAAGCAAACGAATGAAGAGGGTATGTATGTAGCCCCGATTGGCTTTCCAGCAGAAATGATCTCAAGGCCAAGTGGTGCCTTTGAAAGTGATTCACCTCATGAGGAACAATTTATTGATGTTTTAAAGTCATTACAGAAGCATGAAGATTTAGCAGTGAAGCTATCTAGAGCGAAAGTATTAGAGTTGTCAAAGCGTATTTCTTTCCTTGAAAAAAATGGGATAAAAACATACGGGGCAGTTGTAACTGGGCCTAAAGTAGAAGTTGAAAAATTGATGAGCTACGAAAAAGTTAGAAAATTGAAAGTAGGTGAAGCGAGGTTATGGAATTGGCATTCTTAAAAAAAGGGAAGAATCATATGTATAAACAGGAAACGTGGATGGGGACTATTTCATTAATTATTGCCTTTGTAGCGTTATTGTATTTGAACATTATATTGCTTATTCAAGAAACATTTATAGATAAAAGTTTTCTGCAAATAGTTGGTATTGGAGTGGTGTGCTCAGTCATAGGTATGATTACAAAAAGCAAAAGTCGAAAATATGCATTGTGGGCATGTAGTTTATTTATTTTTATGTTTCTGTTTTCTGTATTTGGATTTATGTTAGGTTGGATGATAAGCTTTGGGCCATAAAAAAAGAGCGAATGTAGATTCTCTCTTTTTTGTATTGAAAGTAAAATAGCTAAGAGAAGAATCCATTAAATTTGAATGGATTGCACTATACATCTAGGTTGTGTTTTTATTAATATGTTTTCCTCTCAAGTGTATATAAATAGGCGATAAGTATAGTGCTAAAACAATAGCTCGTCCAAACATTGCGAATCCCTCTTACATAATATGTAGTAATAAGCATGAAAGGGGAACTAGTATGTCTTGCTATTACTACTGTAAGTATTGTAAAGAGTATAAAAAGAAACAGCATGATTGTTGTAAGAGCACGAGTAAGTGTAATGACAACGAGGGGAAGCTTGTTAGGGTATCTGCATTTAGAGCTAGAAATACGGTGAATCAAACGGTTCCTGCTAATACTTTTGTAAAGGTATTGTTCCAAAATGAACAATTTGATTTAGCAAATGAGTATAATCCAGTAACGTCTATTTTTATTCCGAAGACTAGGGGAGTTTACTCTATTATTGGAACGATTGGTTTCTTTCCAAACGATCCTAGCTTAAATTATAGAGCTCGTGTAGAAATTCGTGTAAATGGAAACGCAGCAATAGCTATAGATAATGATTTTTTCGGTCCAATAGGTTTTGGAAATGTAGTAAGTGTTTCGACGATTATTCAATTGAATGAAGGAGATCAAGTTGAGGTTTATGCACAAAGTAGCATAGACGGAGTTTTAAGTCCTTCAGAAGACGGCTCACATTTTGAAGCTGCAAGATTTCCTTCTCCAATTAAATAACGAATAGAATAAATTACTTTTCAGTAGGTTTAGTTAATCCCCTTTACCAAATGGTGGGGGATTATTATTGTTTTTCTAAAGTATATAAGTAAATAGGTTAAATGTAGTTTTTTTCAGGAGCATTTCACATGCTAGGATGTAAGGGTGAAATGGGTATCTTATTTTGAGTATTGGATTTTCTACAGGTAAAAAAAGAGTACAACGAAACAAGTAACATGGTTGTGAAAGTTCTTTGGTATTACATTTGCTAGCTGTCTAACGTAATAGAAAAGATATCTTGATTTATGTCCGTATAATTACGTTTTTTCTTTACTATATAGAAATTACATATTTAACAAAGGTTTGTGTAGGTATTGCTATTGTATAGAAAGGAAAAACATTAAGACGATTACACTATATAAAAATAAAATAAATCCTAAGATGAGTAGTATGGGATGCAACTTGAACATTTTGACCTCCTTGAGTATATAAAGAATTTTAATACATATTTGGTCAATTTAGAAGGGGAATATATTAATGAATGATGATTGAATCAATACACTAATTTAACAGAATAGTGAACGTATAATAAATAAAGGAGTATTGTTGATTACACATTGATTAAATTGTTTATAAGCAGCAGATAGGTTGATCGCCCGTGAAATATAAAAGTGAGCAGGTTTATGTTTACAGAATGAGAGATAAATAAAAAAAAGAGCATACATAAATGCAGTGACCCCTGTCAAGTAGACAGTATTAAAAAAGCGCAACTAAGCAACCTGAGTTCTATATTTATATGGACTCAGGTTATTTAATTTCTTTTGAAATCTTTGATGATTATAAAAGTACATATATTTACGCACGGCAAGTTTGACCTCATTCGCTTTACGGAAGGAGTGTAAATGAAAACACTCTGCCTTAAAGTGACTGAAGAAGTTTTCCATACAAGCATTATCCCAACAGTTGCCTCTTCGAGACATACTTGCCTTCATCTGATATTTTTTAAGTAATTGATTATATTGACGAGATGTATACTGGGACCCTTGATCACTATGTAAGAGGATTCCCTTCACATTTCGTTTTTTCTTTGCCTTTTTAAGTGTATCTAACACAAGTTTTAAGTCGTTTCTACGACTGGTTTCATAGGCAACAATTTCATTATTATATAAATCCTTAATAGCGGATAAGTACAAGCGCTGTCCATTGAAAATCAAATAGGTAATATCGGTTACCCATTTCTCATTCGGTTTTAAAGCTTGAAACTCCCTATTTAGATGGTTCTCTGAAATCACATAAGCTTCTTTTTTTCCGTAATAAGGTCGTTTTTTCATAATTACGGCTTTGATACCTAGTTCACTCATCAATCTTTGGATGCGCTTATGATTCAAATGAAGGTTATATGTGGCTTTCAGCCACACTTGTATTCTTCTATATCCATAAATTCCTCTTAATTTTTTATGACACTTCAATATCTTTTTCTTAATTTCGATATCCTCGGATTGTTTTATTGAAGGCGTCGTATGCCGTTTTATCCATTTGTAGTACCCACTTCTGGTTACACCAGCAATATCGCATAGAATGGTCACTGTATAACTTGTTTTTTTCATTTCATGGATGACTTCGAATTTTTTCGTTTTGGATACGACTTTCATTCCTCCTTTTACATCCCTAAGAGCTTTTTTAACATTTCATTTTCCGCTTCTAATCGTCGGATCTTAGCTTCAGAATCTTCGGGTCTAAGCCTTGGTCTACCTAAACCTGGTCCTTTCGCTTTACCGCGTTTTTCTTCTAGTCCTTTGATTCCTTCAGCTTCAAAGTATTTCACCCAACGACTTACAACCGAGTGATGAATACCTAATTCTTTCGCAATGGTTTTATAGCTCATGCCTTCTTTTAAGTATAAATCTATAGCTTTTTTCTTAAATTCTACATCGTAAGTGACTCTAATTTTTCCCATAAAAAAATCCCCTCCATAGTAAACAGGTTAGTGTTCTTTCTTTTTCCTGTGTACTATAAGGGGATCATATCAAAACAGTAGGCTCTAAAGAAAGATAGGTTTTATGAGTGGATAATTTTCATACGATAATATATGCTCGGTTAATAAAAACGTGTGAAAAATCAATAGATTATCAATGGAATAACATGAAATGAGTAATTTTGGTCTATTCCCGTAGTCGCGGAGCTAACCAAATTGTAAGGATTGTGAATAGAATGGATTAACAACTGGATAATGATCGTACTTCAGTTTCGTATTTCTTATAGTTTGGATATTGCGTAATAGTTTGACACTTAGGTGTGGAAAGTTGGTTAATTATAGAAACATTTGTAATTACCTCGTTACATGGACCGAAAAATGTGATTTTTAGTTTTGAGTTTGGTGGAACTTTAACCACGATAGGTTTTTTTTTCATAAAATCAGCTCCTCATATGCAGCATCTTATTCTGCACTTTTTCGTTCAGATTATAAAGGCGTATTAATATAATATGAAATTTTAGTTGAGTTGATAATAATATGGGGTTTTATGCCGTGGTGAAAATGTGGGAAATGCATTGGAAACTGAGAATGTTCTATAAAATGTTTAATCGATATAATAGGTAAAAGTAAAAAATAAGTAATTTATCTAATACACTTTTTTCCTTGATACATATTATAGTAGTAAGAATTGTATTAGGAGGTAATGAAAGAGTGCAAGAAAATGTACAAGCTCAGCTTTCACCACCGTGGATCACATATTTCAATGAGTTAAAAAATTCAATTGGTGCTGATCCAACTGTTTCAGTTGGTCCGCTAATTCCAGTTGGCGGGAATTATATTATTTTAGTGCATGCGTTAAGTAATGAAAAAGCGATAGCGTTAGCAACGCTTTTAAAATCTTTTGTAGAATTTGGGAATGTAAGTGTAACAGTTATTGTAACTAATAATGAAAATAACATTGTAAATCCACTTCCATGTCCACTAGATGCATTTGAAATTGCTCATTTATTTCAAGTGGCGTTAGAAAATAATCCTTATTTTGAACAAGTTGTTGTACAGCCGCAGCTTCCTGGTGGATCAAATGTTGTCTTTCCAGTTTTTACTGCGCAAGTGATTCAATTTTTTAATGATGATATTTCAAATTTATGTCAAACATTTACTGGTGTTGCTGCAAATGTATTTCATGATGTAATGAACGATGACATTTGTGATATCCCAATTTTATTCTCCACAAGCTGTGTTCCGAGCGGTGAGAGTGCACAATTACAAAATACAGAGTTGACACCAAAACTGTTTTACTAAATTGTAAGAAGACATTTTCATTAATAGAAAATGTCTTCTTTGTATGCATAAACGTTACTTTGTCTAGCTAATTACAGGTTAACAAGCTGTGAATCATGAACGAAACTGCCACTGATGAAAGAGTTACAGAATTTCATAGAGTATGTAAAAGTAGTCTGTTTGAATTGAAAATATATAAGAAATGTGAGGGAAATCATTTTCGTGAATATAGAATAATCGCAAGAAACACAGTAAGTTAGCTGTCATACATATGTTTATTAGTCTAAAGAAGATTAATATCGATGAGTAGTAATAATGAAAACGTTTCTAATAATAGCGCTAATGAAAGGTTAATTAATTGATATTATTTACTAATAGATGATAGTGCATATCTCGAATTTGTGAATGAGCTGTATGAAAAATAAATAAAATTAGTGGAAGTTTAATTAAAAGATTATATGTTTTGAAAAATAATATAGATTCTCCTTATTTATATTATAGATAGCTAGTATTAGGCATAAGGGGCTTTCAATAAGACAAGCTTTGAATATGATATTAAAAAGGGGATGAATTGTAGTGGGGTATATTATCGATATTTCAAAATGGAATGGAACTATTGATTGGGATATTGCAGCATCTCAGCTAGATTTAGTTATTGCTAGAGTTCAAGATGGTTCGAATACGGTAGATTTTATGTATCAAAATTATGTGAATGAAATGAAGAAACGCAGTATTCCATTTGGTAATTATGCATTTTGTCGTTTTATATCTATTGCTGATGCAAGGAAAGAGGCACAAGATTTTTGGAGTCGTGGCGATAAATCTGCTAAGTTTTGGGTGGTGGACGTAGAAATTCAAACGATGATGGATATGCAAGGGGGGACACAAGCGTTTATAGATGAATTACGCCGTTTAGGTGCGAAAAAAGTAGGGCTATACGTGGGGCATCACACGTATGTATCATTTGGAGCACGTAATATTGAAGTTGATTTTGTATGGATTCCTCGTTATGGAGGAAATAAGCCAGCATATCCGTGTGATATTTGGCAATATACTAATTCGGGAAATGTTCCTGGTATTGGGAAATGTGATTTAAATCAATTAATAGGAAAAAAGTCGCTTTCTTGGTTTATAGGATCGGATCAAGTAAATCAATCTGTTCAATCCGGCAAAGAGGATACACAACAATCAACTGGTATTGGTATTGCGGTTTCAAAATATTCTGATGGATATGGCATAAATCTATATGAAAATCCTGCGAATCCTCAGTTTACAGGTACAATCACTCAAAAAACTCCATATTTAGTCTTACATGGTTATTGGGGAGGCGCAAATAAAGATATGATTTGCTTAGGCAATGATAAACAGTGGGTATATGTAAAACATTTTGATGTGAAATGGTTTTATGCATCTTCAAAATATCCCGTTGGGTATGGAGTGAATTACTATGCAGAGCCTGAATGTATAAATTATAAAGGAAATATTGATGGATCAAAATCTTTTCGTGTGTGGGGCAGAGCCAAAAATGCGGTAGATATCGGGCAAAATAATTGGATACTGGAAGAACATGTAACTATTAAGAATCTATAGGAATACGTAAAGGGTCATTTTACTGATACATAGTAAGATGACCTTTAATATTTGAACAAAAAAGAACAAGATACATAGTTTATTCAAATGAAATGAATTACATGTGGAAAACACATTGTTAACACAAGTACATTGTATAGTTATTCTTATATAATAATAAAAGTGAGGTATTTTGAATTGAAAAAGAAAAAGCTATTTTTAGGAACAATTATTTCATGCGTAGTACTGGCATTATCGGCATGTGGTTCCTCAGACAATGTAGTAACATCAAAAGTAGGAAATGTTACAGAGAAAGAGTTAAGTAAAGAATTAAGACAAAAATATGGAGAAAGTACTTTATACCAAATGGTGTTAAGTAAGGCGTTGCTAGATAAATATAAAGTTTCAGATGAGGAAGCAAAAAAACAAGTAGAAGAAGCAAAAGATAAAATGGGTGATAACTTCAAATCGACTTTAGAGCAAGTTGGCTTGAAGAATGAAGATGAATTAAAAGAAAAAATGAAGCCAGAAATTGCATTTGAGAAAGCGATTAAAGCGACTGTCACAGAAAAAGATGTAAAAGATAACTATAAACCAGAAATGAAGGTAAGTCATATTTTAGTGAAAGATGAAAAGACTGCTAAAGAAGTGAAAGAGAAAGTAAATAATGGAGAAGATTTTGCAGCTTTAGCGAAGCAATATTCAGAGGATACTGGTTCAAAAGAACAAGGCGGAGAAATAACTGGTTTTGCTCCAGGGCAAACGGTGAAAGAATTTGAGGAAGCTGCATATAAATTAGATGCAGGACAAGTAAGTGAGCCGGTAAAAACAACTTACGGGTACCATATTATTAAAGTGACAGATAAAAAAGAATTGAAGCCATTTGATGAAGTAAAAGATCAAATTCGTAAAGATTTAGAACAGCAAAGACTACAAGATACGACTGGAAAATGGAAACAACAAGTAGTCAATGATTTACTGAAAGATGCTGATATTAAAGTGAACGATAAAGACTTTAAAAATACATTTGAATTTCTAGAAAAGAAATAATGACTGTAATTAGAAAAGGGAACCTATATAGGTTCCCTTTTCTAATTAGTGTGTGTGTTATAAATAGATAGTAAGACAATGTAATATTACATTTAAATATTAAGAATTACAATGGGAATTTATGTAATTATTTTAAATAGGAATGATCAATGCTTCATAGAATGTTGATATTATAATGTTTCGTTTGCTTAATTTCATTAAATATAAAGTGGATTTATTAATTTTATCCCACTATTTGCATGTAGTCTGATTGGCATGGGCTAATTAAAACCTGAATTGATTTAAGTTTTTCTTTATTGAAGTGTATAAACATAATTTGCAGAATGAAACATACAATAGTATTGAAAAAATATTGATGCGAAATGAAGTGAAAAGCAGAGCATTCTACTAAAAAAGGATGTTCTTTTTATTATGAAATTTTTAGGATAAAGAAAGAATGCTTTTAAACGAATTACTTAATAGATAAATATATTATGTAGGAGGAGAAAATATGAAAGTAATTTTTCAGAGAGAAGGCGGAGGGAAGGTTTTTGAATCGCATGATGAAGATATAAGTAACTTATTAGCTATTTTAAAAGAAACGAAAGGGATTAAGATTGGGATGGTTGAGTATGAAGTATTAAAATACGAATTAGAGTATTTTCGTAACCCAAAAAAAGCAGTAACGGAGAGGGAATTACATATAATAGTACAACCAAAATATATGTAGTAAGGGGAGATTATGTATTCTTAAACAGTATGTACGAAAAGAGAGTGTTTACATTGCTCTCTTTTCTATAGAAATTTTGTGAGTTCGTTCTTTATAATATATGCTTTCATTTATAGTTGGTTAATAAACTTGAAAAATTAAAACTTTTATATAAGAAGTGAAAAGCTCATTTGATGAAGAAAAAATAAATGATGGATAAAAATATAATTTAAATCATTCCAAAAGAACGTAGGTTCGTGTATAATTAGAACGAATGTTCTTGTGTGTACAGATAGTATACGAATAAGAAATAAAGTGAAACTTTAATTAGCGGGGTGTTCATCGTCCGTTATGTATTAGCTTTCACTAATTAAGCGTTTACGGGCAGTTGATTTTCGTCTTACCTCCTCGCATATAGCGGATTTTGAGGTAGGAGCTTCACTACCTGTTAATGCGGGATAAATATGAGCCTAGCAATTATTAACGAATAATCGAGGAACAATATGTGTGAAATAGAATGGATAAATGATCAAGGAGATAAAGAAATGAATGATGTAAAGGTGCAGAAAGCAGAAAGAGAATGGGTTCCATTTACAGTAATGTCGGAACAGTTATTAAGTATGCGAAAGATTGTTGGAGAGAAGTTTAAAGTAAAAAAACCGCTCTTAACAAACGAAGCAAAAGAGAGAATTTCTGATAAATTATTAACGTCATTATTGTCTGAGAAAGAAATATTGGTGACATATTTTGAAGATGGTTACATCCTTACAAGTTATATGACAGTAGTGCATATAAACCCACTAAAGTGCATTGTAATATGTACTGACGCATTTTATAAAACTTACGTATTTAATACTTCTGATATTATTGAAATAACGTAAAGGAAGCTGGAATTTCAATTTTAGCTTCCTTTACGTTATTTTAGATGAGGGATATAAATAATGAAACGAAAAAGCAGCTAGCTTCATACTAGCTGCTGAGCCCCAGGGAAAGGGAGAAAAAGATAGGGTACTCCAAAAATCAATAATAGCTGTGTAACAGCCTAATTATAGTATAGACAAATTTAAAATTCCTAAACAGAACGATGAAAAAATAGGATTAGGCTGTACCCACTTGGTTTTGATCTGCAAGGTCAGAATCAAACGTATTAGTCGCGCTCACGCCATTAAAAGTATTAACAACAAAACCAACGTTTGAAGCACCAGATCCATTATAAGCCTTCGTATTTTCTTTCGGAGAAACGTTGTAGAAATCGCCTAAGTTAAATGAACCGTTACTATTTTGTACAACTAAATTCCCTACAACTGAGGGCATAGTTTTCACCCGCTTTACAATCATTTGTTAACATTACTATATGGCCTTATAGTCCAAATGGTTCATGTAACAAAAATTGTGGAATAGTAAAACGTTTGAAGTGTAGCTTAATCCTACAATAAAAGTATGTTAAAATTAATGTAAGGTCGATTAATTTTAAAAAAAACAATTGTATAATTAATATATATAAAATCAAAGGAGGCAAAATGTAATGAATAATGTTATAAAAAAAGTAGATTTAACAGATGCAAAATCAAGTAATCTTGTTGCACTTATTTATAGCAATGAAGTTATATTGGTTGAAGAAGCATTTTGTCCAAATGAAATAAAATTAAAGTTTAATGAAATTGCAATTTTATCGGCTATTAAAACAGCACATATAATGAAAGTATCCATCAGAAAAGAACTGGAAGCAATTTTTCATGACACTGGTGTTTTATTTGTGAAGCATAGTGTTGATTATGGAAATAGTCAATCTATCACTATGCATTTTGAACAATTCAAAAAGTTGCAAAATGAGATTGAGAATTTAAATAAAAATCGGTAATCAGAATAGATGAAGATTCTTTCATAGAGGTTAACTGTTCTATGTTGAAAAAATGGTTTAAAATTTTTTTAGATGAATCTCACTGTAAGCATAAATATGGTTTTATTAAGGATAATGAAGATTTTAAAAGAGGTAATCTAGGTGTAACTTTTATATATTGTGTGAGAAATGCGGGAAAGAGAAGCTGAAATATAAAAGCAATAACGAAATAAATAATGACTTTTTTGATATATAAGCAAGAGTAACTGTTATGGTTACTCTTTTTGCTTACATAAAAACTCCTACTAAAGTATGAAATGAGTTGATACTTTAGTAAATGGCTGAATGAAAAGGGAGAGTGTAAAATTTTATAAAGGAGGAGAGGTATATGCAGCGAAACGAAACTGGAAAAGTTGTAATGATTACAGGAGTGACGCAAGGATTAGGTCGTGCAATGGTTGATCGATTTCATGAATTGGGATGGAATGTATATGGCTGTGGACGTTCAAAAGATAAAATTGAAGAATTGAAAAAATATTACGGTAATATACATAATTTTCAAATAATCGATGTTTCAGACTCCCAGCAAGTAAGTAAATGGGCGAGTTATATACTTCATAGATATAGAGCACCTGACTTGTTAATAAATAATGCATCGATTGTTAATAAAAATGCGCCACTGTGGAAAGTAACAGCTCAAGAATTCGAAAATGTAATGAATGTAAACGTAAATGGTGTAGTAAATGTAATTAGGGCATTTGTCCCAGCGATGGTAGCTAGGAAAGAAGGAATGATTATTAATATGAGTTCTAGTTGGGGCCGAGAGGGAGAAGCTGAGCTGGCGCCATATTGTGCCTCAAAGTTTGCAATTGAAGGTATCACGAAATCTATGGCACTTGAATTACCCTATGGTATGGCTGTAGTTGCTTTAGATCCGGGCGGAAGTATTAGGAGCCCAATGCTGTATTCATGTGCACCACAGTATGTAAATGAATCACCCACACCTGAAATGTGGTCACATCATGCGATTCAATATATATTAAATATAACAATAGATAAAAATGGAGCTTCATTGACATGCCCAGAATGTATGTAAATATATTTTGAATTGTATACGTATCTTTTAATTAGCATATTTTCAGTGATATACGCTTTGTCTAAAAAAAGTACCTTAAAGGTGCTTTTTTGTATGATTAACACATTTTAGAATGCACAAAATTACATATAGAAAATAAATATGAGATAAAGGATGTCATTTGTGTATGGCGAAAAAAGCACTAGAAAATTTCTAAATAGGTGATAAAAATGAATCCAAGCGATTTAAAAGTGACAGGAGCATGGTTTCAAGTAGGAGGAAATCTTACTGCGGCTATTGGGACGACAAGAGGATTTATTGGAGAAGAGAAAGTTGAATCAGATCTTGTAATTGTAGGAAGCTCATTACAAGCCCTCGGTTATATATTACAAATAATAGCGAGTAATGATACCGGAAATGAAGCTGAAAGAGAAAATCAAAATATGTGTTTGGAGAATAAAAGTGAAATGCTTGATAAAATGGGCATTGAATTATTAGCATTAGGGAATATATCAAATGTAATAGGAACATATTTTAATATAAATAAACAATTGAAAGAGAATGATTATCTCATAATTATCGGGAACAGTTTACAATCGATTGGTGCTTTTTTAGGAGTAGAAGCAGCTTTACTTCAGATGAAAGCAATACAGAGAATTATAATACTAGGTAATTCTTTGCAAAGTTTAGGTGCGGGACTTCAAGCGTATCAAGGTATTATTAATGTATCAAAGAATGAAATAGAAAATGAAGGCAGTATGGTTGATAAGAAGAATGAGAAGATAATAGCACTCATTGGTATTTGGATACAAGCAATAGGAACTATTATTTCTGCAATTGGATTAACTATAATAGAGGAAGAAGAAAAATTAGAAAAAATAAATATATGAAAATACACATTTGATAAAGGTAGGGAAATTTCAATTTTACATACGTGGTAAGATTGAAGTAGTAGGTTTTTAGGCATATGAATAGAATATATAAGAGTAGAAAAGTTTTTCATGCTTAATTGGAATGTATGAAATATAAAAATAATTGGTTTTGTGAGCGTTTGAAAAGAAGAGAGATAAAAATACAAAATGAGGAGTTTTCAAGAGATGATGTATTTATTGGCAATTCTTCTGCCACCTGTAGCCGTATTATTTTGCGGCAAACCATTTCAAGCGATAATTAACTTCCTATTAACATTAATATTTTGGGTTCCAGGAGTTATACATGCGATATTAGTTGTACATGATAAAAAAGCAGATCGGCGTTTAAAAAAACAAATTCGAGCATATGGTGAAATGAATAAGAGGAATAGAAGATAGCTAAGTCGTGAAATGATTGTAAAAAGAAAGGGGGACTACCTCCTTTCTTTTTTTCATTCTGTTTAAGTTTAAATTTTAGTATAGCGGTAAGAATTTTTAATATAAGTATTGTGATAATTAGTTTTAGACTGTGCGCTTAATAAACCGGTGTAAATGTTTTCAGGCACGTTAAAGAAATCATACGTTCCATTCTTTAATTGAATGCGTAAAATCATAGAAAAAGGATTATAGCCAACAGCAACAATATTTTTGGAACTCACGGGAGATAACTTCATCATTATGCAACTCCTCACTTTTCATTTTTAATAATTTCTTGTAGATGTTGAGGTTGTAGTGTTGAAATCCTTATAATTAAAGCGGTATTATACTTATATACAATATATTAAATGTTCGTTATACGTAATGATAAGGAAGTTCACACGAAGTACATATCATTGTGCTATTTTTATTTCACCTTTGATTTATAAATAAGAAAATATTGACCATTTGAAAAAAAGGTATATTATTTATACGAGGTATGAAAAATTCACTTTTTACATTCTATGCTTCAAGGGGCAGCATTATTAGGAAAATAGAAGTGAAAATAGTTTGTATAAGAAGAATTCTAAAATTTATAATCTGTGAATTAGGAAAATATTGAATGCTCCAGGTCAATATACTTTCTTAATTAAATTCATTTTAGAAAGTGACCTCAATATTTTTAAGTAAATCAACGGGAGAATTGAAAGGCAGGAGAAAGTAACATGTCAGAAAATTATCGTTCTCGAGAGGAGCGACGACAAGTTAAAAAGAAAAAACAGCCAGCGTCTAAAACACAAAAACCAAAAGGTAAAACATCATTCTTTCGTAAGTTTTTGATTACTTGTTTATTACTTGGTATTGTTGGTTTAGTGGCGGGGGTTGCTACCTTCTTCGTAATGATTAAGGATGCACCAAAACTTGAGAAAGCAAAACTTGTTAATCCGTTATCCTCAAAAATTTATGATAAAAATGGCGATTTGGTATATGAATACGGGAAAGAAAAACGGACGAATGTTACGTATGATCAAATTCCTAAATTAGTGGAAAATGCATTTTTAGCAACTGAAGATGCACGTTTTTATGAGCATAGTGGAGTAGACTTTAAAGGTACTGCCCGTGCTGTTTTGGTGAGTCTTAAAGGAGATTACGGTTCACAAGGTGGAAGTACAATAACGCAGCAGGTTATTAAAAACTACTTCTTATCGATGGAAAAAACATCAAAACGTAAAGTTCAGGAAATATATTTAGCGTATAAGCTAGAACAACAGTATTCAAAACATGAAATTTTAGAAATGTATTTAAATAAAATTAATTTAGGAAACCGTTCATATGGTATCGCAACAGCAGCACGAAACTATTATGATAAAGATTTAAAAGAGTTAACATTACCAGAAGTTGCGATGCTTGCAGGTTTACCAAAAGCGCCGAATAACTATGATCCAACGAAAACAGAAAATGTTCAAAGGGCAACAGAAAGAAGAAATGTTGTACTAGGATTAATGAATCGACATGGTTATATTACAAAAGCAGAAATGGAAGAAGCATCGAAAGTTTCAGTAACGGATGGTCTTAAACCTGCAACTGAACTTCAAGCAATGCCATATCCTGCATTTATGGATGCAGTTGTGAAAGAAGTAGAAAAAGAATTGCCCGATGCTAATATTGGCTCAGATGGTTTAGAAATTCATACAACTTTGGATCCAAAAGCACAGAAATTAGCTGATAATATTTTAAATACAAATATTATTAATTATCCAAATGATAAATTCCAAGGTGCTTTCACATTTATGGATACGAAAACAGGTGAGGTTCGTGCTATAGGTAGTGGACGCGGTGAAAATAAAGCAGTATTTAAAGGGCATAATATGGCAATTGAATTAGATCGTGCAGCTGGTTCGACGATGAAGCCAATCTTTGATTACGGTCCTGCAATTGAATACTTAAAATGGGCTACGTATCATCAAATTGATGATTCTCCATTTAAATATTCAACTGGACAAGAACTTCGAAATGCCGACAGAAGTCATTTAGGCCCAATTACTATGCGTGAAGCGTTAAAAATGTCACGTAACGTTCCAGCAGTTAAAACTGCAAAAGAAGTAGGACTTAATAAATCAAAGGAATTCTCTGAGAAATTAGGTATTACATTTAATAAACCGCTGGCAGAATCTACAGCTATTGGTACAAACGAAGTATCACCAACTGAAATGGCGGGTGCTTATGCGACATTTGGAAATGGTGGAAAGTATGCAAAACCGCATTTTGTTAAGAAAATAGTTTATCCAGACGGCAAGTCACAAAGTTTTGAGCAAAAACCAAAACAAGTTATAGCTGACTCTACAGCATATATGATTACTGATATGCTTCGTTCAGTAGTGACATCAGGTACTGGTACAGCGGCAAATATAAGTTCTTTAGATGTAGCTGGAAAAACAGGTACAACAAACTATGCTTCAAAACAATTAGCTCAATATAAAATTCCAGAAAGTGCAACTCGTGATAGTTGGTTTGCAGGTTATACGCCGCAATATACGATGGCAGTATGGACTGGGTATATGAAAGATGGTAAAGACGAGTATATTAGTAGTAAAAATACGAAAATTGCACAGTTGATCTTTAAAGAAATGATGAGCGAGATGGCTACAGATAAATCAAGATTTAAAATGCCAAGTAGTGTAATTCAAGAAGGTAGTGAGTTGCGTATAAAAGGGGAAAAACGTGATTCTTCTCCAAATACGAGCGTACCGGATACAACGGAACAACCAAAACAAGATCAACAGCAAAAAACTGAAGAAGAGAAAAAGCAAGAAGAATTAAAGAAAGAAGAAGAAAAGAAACAAGAGGATCTTAAGAAGCAAGAAGAACAAAAGAAACTAGAAGAGCAAAAGAAACAAGAAGAAGAAAAGAAACAAGAAGAAGAAAAGAAACAAAATGAACAAAATAATGGAAATGGCCAAGGAACGACACCTCCAGCGAATAACGGAGGAGGCCAAGGAAATACAACACCTCCAGCAAATAATGGAGGAGGCCAAGGAACACCACCTCCAGCGAATAACGGAGGAGGCCAAGGAAATACAACACCTCCAGCGAATAATGGAGGAGGCCAAGGAAATACGACACCTCCAGCAAATAATGGAGGGGGTCAAGGAAATACAACGCCACCAGCGACCACACAACCAGATACTGGTGGGAATACAGGAGAGGCTCCTGCTAATAATGGGCAATAAGAAAATTTTATGAATAATATTAAAAAGCACTTAAGATTTGTAAAAGTCAAAAAGAAAATTTTATGAATAATATTAAAAAGCACTTAAGATTTGTAAACATTACAAATCTTAAGTGCTTTTTTCGTTTAAATGTTAAAAGTACCATAGAAATTTTGAAAATAAATGGAAGGGAAATGATAAAAAACTTGAGCCTGAGGTAATGGAGGATAACTTTGGCTTTGAAAGGTGGTACTACTTGGATGTGCGCCATGATGCCAAAATGAGGGAGTAACTTGACCTGGAATTTGATATTGTTGCCAAGTTGCAGGAAGTTCAATTCCTACATCGGAACTAGCTGTATGAACGGCTGGAACGTGTATCCCAGGAGTCGAAGGAACGACGGCTGTTACTCTTGAAGATACCCACATAACATAATCACTCCTAAGTTGTGATAATAAAGTAGTATATTCTTTTCACGCGTATAAAGGTACATATAGATAGGACTTTAGGCTAATGTATATAAATTGATGGTGGACCATTTATTATAAAAAGATACGTCTATTTACGGAGGGAAAAGGGACTAAGAAAATGTAAAATGGAGGTGTTAATTGCAAGAATATACGTGTTTATGGAGGAATTTTAATGGAACGATTATGGACGAAATCATTTATTCAAATGACTTTCGCAATGTTAGTTTTATTTACAGGATTTTATTTACTTGTACCAACGCTCCCGCTCTTTATTAAAGAGATAGGCGGCAATGAATCACAAGTTGGACTTATGATGGGAATGTTTACAATAGCAGCAGTTGTAATACGACCGATTATCGGAGGAATGTTAGATCAATATGGGAGAAGATCGTTTATTATTTTCGGACTCGTCTTTTTTGGGATAACGATGTATTCTTATAATTTAGCATCGACTATTGTTCTTTTAGCTGTTTTACGGGTTATTCATGGGGTGACATGGGCTGTTTCTACAACAGCTGTTGGAACAGCGATAACTGATATTATTCCAGATTCACGCCGTGGTGAAGGTATGGGTTGGTACGGGATGGCTATGACAATTGCAATGGCAATCGGCCCAATGATTGGATTATCGGTTGTACAACATTATTCATTTCACGGCCTATTCTTGTTGGCAACTCTTTTATCCTTTATGGCAGTCCTATTATCGTCCATGACGAAAACGCCATTCACACCACAAAAAGAAAAAGGGAAAATGCAGTTGTTTGAAAAATCGGTTCTATCCATTACAATTGTAGTTTTCTTTTTATCAATTGCATATGGAGGGATTACGACGTTTTTACCGCTATTTGCATCTTCAATCGATGTGAATCCTGGGACATTCTTTCTTGTATATGCAGTTGCTTTAACGATTGTAAGACCAATTTCAGGAAAACTATTAGATAAGTATGGAGAAGTATTTATCATACTCCCGGCATTATGTATTACTGTTATCGCGATAGTTGTATTAATGATTTCAAATAGTTTAATAGGGGTAGTTATCGCAGCTGCATTATACGGTGTTGGATTCGGTTCAGCACAGCCCGCATTACAAGCAACGATGCTTACAATTGTTGACCCGAGTAAGAGAGGAGTTGCTAACGCTTCATTCTTTACTGCATTTGATTTAGGGATTGGACTTGGTGCGATTTTACTTGGAGTTGTTTCGGAAATGTTTGGTTACCGTATTTTATTTACAGGTAGTGCAATTTCAGGACTAATCGCTTTCATTATTTTTGTCGTTTTTGTAAAACAGAGATTAGATAAAAAAGAATTTGCGTAAACGGGAGTAACAAAGATGAAAATTTCAATTGAACTTAACGATTTACAATGGTTAAAGGATAACATAATAATAGTTCAATTCAGCCGGACTATTCTTTAGGGATAGTTTCTGAGAAATCAGATGGGGAAATCGTGTCAGTTGAGAAAAAAGTCATTCTATTTTGGGAGATGTTTATAATCTTTGGTACTTTAAAAACTATCATTTAGTTAAATGTTACTATGAGGAAACGGAAGAAATTCAATTTAATTATGTGAAATAATAACTTTTTTAAAAATAAATAAGTTTTATATAAGAATTATATTGATGAGATAGTGAAATAGATATCATGTAGAAACGAGTTGTATATGTGTACAGCTCGTTTTTTTATTTTCTTAAAAAAATTGGTTGAATGATATATTCTGTGGGATTTTCTGAGTCATCCTTATATTTTGTTTTAATAAGACGCATAAAGAAGTCAGTCCTTTCTTTATAAAATGTGAAAATTATTTTTAGAAAATTGTATTGCTACATCGGTAAAAGTATAGGAAACTTATCATTATAAAATAAATTGAAATCTTCTAAAAACTCTGATACATTGAAATAGAAATGTAGTTTCACGATTTTGTAAAGGCTTACAGTTATGTGCACGAAGATCTATTAGGATTGGAGGAAATAATGATGAAAGCTGAAGAAAAATTTTCCCCGGGATTAGATGGTATAGTGGCAGCGGAGACGAAAATTTCGTTTCTTGACACAGTGAAAGGTGAAATTGTAATTCAAGGGTATGATTTAATCGAACTCTCAAAAACAAAAGAGTATTTAGACATTGTGCACCTTTTATTGGAAGAACATCTACCAAATGAGGATGAAAAAGCAAAACTCGAAAAGAAATTAAAAGAAGAATACGCGGTACCAGAAGGTGTATTCAACGTATTAAAGGCATTACCGAAAGAAACGCACCCGATGGATGGATTGCGTACAGGTGTGTCTGCATTAGCTGGTTACGATAATGATATCGAAAACCGCTCGTTAGAAGTAAACAAAAGCCGCGGGTACAAATTATTGAGCAAAGTACCAAACATTGTAGCGAATAGCTATCATATTTTAAATAATGAAGAGCCAATTCAGCCTCTTCAAGAATTAACATATAGCGCGAATTTCTTCTATATGTTAACAGGTAAAAAACCAACTGAACTTGAGGAGAAGATCTTTGATCGTTCCCTTGTTTTATATAGTGAACATGAAATGCCAAACTCTACATTTACAGCGCGCGTTATTGCATCAACGCAATCGGACTTATATGGTGCTTTAACAGGTGCAGTTGCATCTTTAAAAGGTAGCTTACACGGTGGTGCAAACGAAGCGGTTATGTACATGCTTTTAGAAGCTGGTAATGTTGAGAAGTTTGAAGAGTTGTTACAGAAGAAACTATATAACAAAGAAAAAATTATGGGCTTTGGACATCGTGTGTATATGAAGAAGATGGATCCAAGAGCACTGATGATGAAGGAAGCTTTAAAGCAGTTATGTGATGTAAAAGGTGATTATACACTATATGAAATGTGTGAAGCTGGAGAAAAGATTATGGAGAAGGAAAAAGGAATTTATCCGAACCTTGATTATTATGCAGCTCCAGTATATTGGATGCTTGGTATTCCAATTCAACTTTACACACCAATCTTCTTTAGCTCTAGAACAGTAGGACTATGTGCGCACGTAATTGAGCAACATGCGAACAATCGATTGTTCCGTCCACGTGTAAATTATGTTGGCGAGCGACATGTACTTAGTAAATAAGAACAACTGGGGAGTTGTTAGCGCCGCTCGCTAGATGGGTGTTTGACCGACACCCATCATTAATAATAACGAATTTTCGACAGAAAGGGAAGAATAGTATGATTAAAACAAATGAAATTAAACAAAAAGATGCATTATTAGAAGAAATTGCGGATTATGTATTAAATAAAGAGGTAAATAGCGCAGAAGCATTCAGTACTGCTCGTTACGTATTACTTGATACACTTGGATGCGGAATTTTAGCACTACAATATCCAGAGTGTACGAAATTACTAGGACCAGTTGTACCAGGAACGATCGTGCCGAATGGTACACGTGTACCAGGTACGTCATATGTGCTTGATCCAGTGAAAGGTGCATTTAATATCGGATGTATGATCCGTTGGTTAGACTATAACGATACTTGGCTTGCAGCAGAGTGGGGACATCCATCTGATAACTTAGGCGGTATTTTAGCAGTTGCAGATTATATTAGCCGTGTTCGTATTTCAGAAGGAAAAGAACCATTAAAAGTACGTGAAGTATTAGAAATGATGATTAAAGCACATGAAATTCAAGGTGTACTAGCTTTAGAAAATAGTTTGAATCGTGTTGGTCTTGACCATGTATTATACGTAAAAGTAGCAACAACTGCTGTAGTTGCAAAAATGCTCGGCGGAACACGTGAAGAAATCTTTAATGCATTATCACATGCATGGATTGATAATTCTAGTCTTCGTACATATCGTCATGCACCAAATACTGGCTCACGTAAATCATGGGCAGCAGGTGATGCAACAAGCCGAGGTGTTCATCTTGCAATGACTGCTCTAAAAGGTGAAATGGGATATCCAACAGCATTATCTGCACCAGGCTGGGGATTCCAAGATGTATTATTCAATAAACAAGAATTAAAGTTAGCAAGACCATTAGAGTCTTATGTAATGGAAAATGTATTATTTAAAGTTTCATATCCAGCAGAGTTCCATGCACAAACAGCTGCAGAGTGTGCTGTGAAATTACATCCAGAAATTAAAGAAAGATTAGATGAAATTGATCGTATTACGATTACAACTCATGAATCAGCAATTCGTATTATCGATAAAGAAGGTCCATTAAATAACCCAGCTGATCGTGATCATTGCTTACAATACATTACGGCAATTGGTTTATTAAAAGGAGATATCGTTGCGGATGATTATGAGGATGTAGTAGCAAATGATCCACGTGTAGATGAATTACGTAATAAGATGGTTGTTGTTGAAAACAAACAGTACAGTTTAGATTACCTTGACCCGAACAAGCGCTCAATCGCCAACGCTGTTCAAGTTCATTTCAAGGATGGCACTGTAACAGAAAATGTGGAATGTGAATATCCACTTGGTCACCGTTTCCGTAGAGACGAAGCAATTCCAAAAGTTGTTCAAAAATTCACTGCAAATATGGCAGGTCATTATTCTAGTAAGCAACAAGAACAAATTCATGAAGTTTGTCTAAATGAAGAAAAACTAGAAAATATGAATGTAAACGAATTTGTAGATCTATTCTTAAATTAATAATAGGGGGAATTTAGAATGGCTTGGGTTGTGAATAAACAGTCAACACAAGAGGAGCTTGCGAATCGCTTCCGAGCTTTAGTAGAAGCAAATGAAATTTTGCAAATTCCAGGTGCTCATGATGCAATGGCTGCTCTTGTTGCGAAAAATACAGGTTTTTCAGCTTTATATTTATCGGGAGCTGCTTACACTGCAAGTAAAGGGCTACCAGATTTAGGAATCGTGACGTCTACTGAAGTAGCAGAGAGAGCAAGAGATCTAGTAAGAGCTACAGATTTACCGGTTCTTGTTGATATTGATACAGGATTTGGCGGTGTATTAAACGTAGCGAGAACAGCAGTAGAAATGGTGGAAGCGAAAGTAGCAGCTGTTCAAATTGAAGATCAACAATTACCGAAGAAATGTGGACATTTAAATGGTAAGAAACTCGTTACTACAGAAGAGTTAGTTCAAAAGATTAAAGCGATTAAAGAAGTTGCACCAAGCTTATATATTGTGGCACGTACAGATGCTCGCGGTGTAGAAGGCTTAGATGAAGCAATCGAAAGAGCGAACGCTTATGTAAAAGCAGGTGCAGATGCAATATTCCCTGAAGCGCTTCAATCAGAAGAAGAGTTCCGTCTATTTAATAGTAAAGTAAATGCGCCTTTACTTGCGAATATGACTGAGTTCGGGAAAACGCCGTATTATAGTGCAGAGGAATTTGCAAATATGGGCTTCCAAATGGTTATTTATCCTGTAACTTCACTTCGTGTTGCAGCGAAAGCATATGAGAATGTGTTTACTTTAATTAAGGAAACAGGTTCTCAAAAAGATGCACTTTCAAGTATGCAAACGAGAAGTGAGTTATATGAAACAATTTCATATCATGACTTTGAAGAACTAGATACTGGAATTGCAAAAACAGTATTATCAGAGGATCAATAGATAAAACAACTAAGGCGATGAGAATACATCTTTGGCAAAACGAACTGCTTGATGTGACAATTCATCGCCTTCTGTTTTCAAAAATAAGAAATTCCACTCATCGTAGACGAGCATACGTAGTAGCAAGTAAGGCCGAAATGATAGGGGGATTCAGATGGAGAAAACAAAGTTACCGTGGGATGAATTTTTTTCACTTAATAAAGATGTGAATTATACTTTCTTTACGCCAGAAGATTTTTCAGGAGATGAAGATTTAATCGCAAGAACGACAGAACAATTCGTTAAACAAGAAATTGTTCCACAAATGGACAATATAGAACAACATAACTATAAAATTTCTCGTCAATTATTTGAGAAAGCTGGAGAACTTGGATTATTAAGTATTGAAGTCCCAGAAGAGTACGGCGGATTTGAGTTAGGAAAGGCAGTTTCAGGGCTTGTAGCAGAAAAAATGGGATACGCTGGTGCATTTAGTGTTTCCTTTAATATACACGCTGGTGTAGGTACATTGCCTTACATATATTACGGAACGAAAGAACAAAAAGAAAAATATTTGCCGAAAATTGCGTCTGGAGAATGGATTGGGGCTTATGCTTTAACTGAGCCAAATGCTGGTTCTGATGCTTTAAGTGCAAAAACAAGTGCAGTATTAAATGAAGATGGTACTGCTTGGAAGTTAAATGGTGAGAAGCAATGGATTACAAATGCTCATATGGCAGATGTATACGTTGTTTTTGCGAAGACAAATAAAGGAATGACAGCGTTTATTGTCGAAAGAACATGTGAAGGTGTATCCATTGGATTAGAAGAAAAGAAAATGGGGATTAAAGGTTCTTCAACGGCTACCCTAATTTTAGAAGATGTTGTCATCCCTGCTCAAAATGTTTTAGGGGAAGTTGGAAAAGGGCATCACGTAGCTCTTAATATTCTTAACTTCGCTAGACTAAAGCTGGCTTTTGGAAATATTGGAACAGCAAAACAAGCAATTGGTTTGTCGGTTCAATATGGAAAAGAGCGAAAACAGTTCCAAACGGAATTAGTAGATTTTACGATGATTCAAGAGAAAATTGCAAATATGATCATTGCTACATATGGAGCAGAAAGTGCAGCCTACCGTACAGCAGGTGTCATTGATGAAGCAATTCATGAGAGTGATGAAGATCTTATGAAGAAAATGTCTCAATTTGCAATTGAATGTGCACTTAATAAAGTAAATGCTTCTGAAACACTTGGTCATATCGTAGATGAAGCTGTACAAATTCATGGTGGTTACGGTTATATGCAAGAGTACGAGGTAGAACGATTATATCGTGATGCTAGAATTAGTCGTATTTTTGAAGGAACGAACGAAATTAATAGATTAACAGTTGCTAAAATGTTAATGAAGCAAATGGAACAAATTGAAGATACTGTAGTAGAAGTTGATGTAGCAAATGTTGAAAGAAACCATCGTTACATTTTATTATCGAAAAAATTGTTGAAACAATCTTTGAAAACGCTCTCTAAAACTCCAGGGTTAAAAATTGACCAAGAACAAGAATATTCACGTGTATTATCAAATATGTTAACGGACGTGTACGTCATGGAATCAGCATTTTTACGTACGAGGAAAGCAATTAGTAAAAATGGTGAAGAGAAAGAGCGTACGAAACAAATGATAACTGATGTTATTTGTGAAGAAGGCTATCGTAAAATAGAAGAAGCAGCGATTTCTATACTTTCAGCGGCTGTCACAGAAGAACAAGATAGACACGTAATTTTAGCTGAAATTCGTCAATTATTAGTGCCTTTATACACGAACGTATTTACAAAAAAGAGAGAAATTGCGAAAGCTATTATAAATCGTGGAAAGTATATTGTGTAAATAGGAGGAAAGCGATATGAAAAAGATTGGTTTTATCGGTTTAGGTAATATGGGTCTTCCAATGTCTAAAAATTTAGTTAAATCGAGTTACACAGTATACGGTGTGGATTTAAATAAAGAGGCCGAAGCTTCCTTTGAAAATGAAGGAGGAATTATTGGCTTATCAATCTCAAAACTAGCAGAAACATGCGATGTGATTTTTACAAGTTTACCTTCACCTCGCGCTGTTGAAGCGGTGTATTTGGGGGAAGAAGGATTATTTGAAAATAGCCACTCGAATGTAGTTTTAATTGATACAAGTACTGTATCTCCACAATTAAACAAACAGTTAGAGGAAGCTGCAAAGGAAAAGAAAGTAGACTTTTTAGCAGCGCCTGTTAGTGGTGGGGTAATTGGAGCTGAAAACCGTACATTAACGTTTATGGTTGGTGGATCGAAAGAAGTATATGAGAAAACGGAATCTATCATGGGCGTACTAGGCGCAAATGTTTTCCATGTTAGTGAGCAGATTGATAGTGGCACAACAGTTAAATTAATTAATAACCTATTAATTGGTTTTTATACAGCTGGTGTGAGTGAAGCTTTAACATTAGCGAAAAAGAATAATATGGATTTAGATAAAATGTTTGATATTTTAAATGTAAGTTACGGTCAAAGTAGAATTTATGAGCGTAATTATAAAAGTTTCATTGCAACTGAAAACTACGATCCAGGCTTTACTGTGAATTTATTAAAGAAAGATTTAGGATTTGCAGTAGATTTAGCGAAAGAAAGCGAACTTCACTTACCAGTAAGCGAAATGCTATTAAACGTATATGAAGAAGCAAGTGAGGCAGGATATGGTGAAAACGATATGGCTGCTTTATATAAGAAAGTTAGTGAACAATTAATTTCTAATCAAAAATAATAGACTTATGTACTTCATAAAAAAGGAGAGAATATAATGATTACAACTGAAATTAAACGAGTAAAAAATCATATTAATGGTGAGTGGGTAGAATCTACTGGTACAGAAGTAGAAGCAGTTCCGAATCCGGCGACTGGAAAAATTATCGCTTACGTTCCGCTATCTCCGAAAGAAGATGTTGAAAAAGCTGTTGAAGCGGCAAAAGCAGCATACGAAACATGGTCTAAAGTACCAGTTCCGAATCGTTCAAGACAATTGTATAAATATTTACAGCTTTTACAAGAAAATAAAGAAGAGCTTGCTAAAATCATTACGCTAGAAAATGGTAAAACATTAACGGATGCAACTGGTGAAGTGCAGCGAGGGATTGAAGCGGTAGAACTTGCAACATCAGCACCAAATTTAATGATGGGACAAGCTCTTCCGAATATTGCTAGCGGCATTGATGGATCGATTTGGCGCTACCCAATTGGAGTTGTTGCTGGTATTACACCGTTTAACTTCCCAATGATGATTCCATTATGGATGTTCCCACTTGCAATTGCTTGCGGTAATACGTTCGTATTAAAAACATCGGAAAGAACGCCACTTTTAGCAGAGCGACTTGTAGAGTTATTCTATGAAGCTGGTTTTCCAAAAGGGGTATTGAATTTAGTACAAGGCGGAAAAGATGTTGTAAATAGCATTTTAGAAAGTAAAGATATTCAAGCTATTTCATTCGTTGGATCTGAGCCGGTAGCTCGTTATGTGTATGAAACAGGTACGAAACACGGGAAACGTGTACAAGCGTTAGCTGGTGCAAAAAACCATGCGATTGTAATGCCGGATTGCAATCTTGAGAAAACAGTGCAAGGTGTAATTGGATCTGCATTCGCAAGTAGTGGAGAGCGCTGCATGGCATGTTCAGTAGTAGCAGTAGTTGATGAAATTGCTGATGAATTCATCGACGTACTAGTAGCAGAGACGAAGAAGTTAAAAGTAGGTGACGGTTTCCACGAAGATAATTATGTTGGACCATTAATTCGTGAATCTCATAAAGAGCGCGTATTAGGCTATATTAATAGCGGTGTAGCAGATGGAGCAACTTTATTAGTTGATGGTCGCAAAATTAAGGAAGAAGTTGGAGAAGGTTACTTTGTAGGTGCGACAATCTTTGATGGTGTAAATCAAGAAATGAAAATTTGGCAAGATGAAATTTTTGCTCCAGTATTAAGCATTGTACGAGTTAAAGATTTAGAAGAAGGTATTAAATTAACAAATCAATCTAAATTTGCAAATGGCGCGGTTATTTATACGTCAAATGGTAAACATGCACAAACGTTCCGTGATAATATCGATGCTGGTATGATCGGTGTAAACGTAAACGTTCCAGCACCAATGGCATTCTTCGCATTTGCAGGAAATAAAGCTTCCTTCTTTGGTGATTTAGGTACAAATGGTACAGATGGCGTTCAATTCTATACACGTAAAAAAGTTGTAACTGAGCGCTGGTTTTAATAGAGAGTGAACAGCCAAATCAGTTGTTAAATGAAAACCACCACTATTAATAGTGGTGGTTTTCGTCTTGTTAATTATTTTTTTCAAAAGCTAGTTTAATACCAAAACCAATTAAGACGATTCCTGTTAAGCCTTGAATATAACGTTGCGTCCTCGGTTTTTTCATAAAAGCACTAATTTTATCAATTAAAAATATATAAAAAGCGAACCAAATAACTGTTAAAACGAGGTAAGTAAGACCCATTACGAGAAGTTGAATAAACGTATTATGATTTGGATTTAAAAATTGCGGTAAAAAGGTTAAAAAGAAGACTGCAACTTTAGGGTTTAATAAATTCGTAAGAAACCCTTGGCGAAAGCAAGAAGTGTGTTCATCTTCATTATTTAAAGATATATCGTTCGTATCAAAGCCTTCTTTGTTTCTTACCGCTAAAAGGGCTTTAATGCCAATATAAATTAAATATAGAGCTCCAACGTACTTGAAAATAGAAAATAAAAGCGCTGACTTTACAATAATTGCGGAAAGTCCGATTACTGCTGCTAAAGTATGAATTAAAAGTGCAACACATGTACCGAACACTGTTTTTACTCCACCGACCTTACCGGCAACCAATGTATTTTTCGTCGCCATTGCAGTATCAGGACCGGGTAAAATAATAAGACAAATAGACATAATGATGAAAAGAAAATAATTTTCAATCATAGTTGCTCCTCCTTTTTATTTTTAGAATATTTAATTAAAAATAGTGTAGCACACATTTTTGATTTAATAAAATTAAATTTTATTAAAAATTATTAAACGAGAAAGAGGCTATATAGTAGTGAAATTCCACTACTATATAGCCTCAATTTTATCCCGCATGACCGGACGATCGGTGAGGGCTAATAATAAGCGGGTAATGAACCCCACTGATTAATGTTTCACCTTATTATGCATTAAGTAAGTTAAAGAACCGATTTACATCTTCTTCTGAAACATCACTTAATTGCTTATATTTATAATTCGGATTTTGATCTTTATCAACGACAACGGATCGTACTCCTTCGAAGAAATCTTCATGTCTCATGAAATTTTTAGCAAGTACAAGGTCGGTAGCAAAACATTCTTCAACGGATTTATCTTGTCCATCAATAAACTGTTTTAAAGTTACTTTTAATGAAATAGGGGATTTTGATAATAGCGTTTCTTTCGTTTTTAAAGCAAAGGAACTTTGATCTTTCTCCAATGAATTGGTGATCTCTTCAATTGTATCGAATGCAAAATGTGAATTAATTTCTTCTAATGAAGGAGAAAGTTCGCTTTCTAAGTTTGGAGCAGTTGCAAATGTACGAATGACTTCTTTTAAATTAGTATGTACATCATCTTGTTTATGCCAATTTACACTTTCAAGTTCAGTAAGGAAAATTGGTAATGAATCAGATGTCATAAAGTAATCAGCAGCGTTTATAAATAATACGTCAGCAGCTTTTAAAACAGATGCTGTTAAAGCAACATAACGGCCAGCAAACCCTGGAGCTTTATTTAAGAAATAAGCAGCACCGACATCTGGGAAGAAGCCGATATTCATCTCAGGCATTGCCCATTTCGTACGCTCAGTTACAATTCGATATTTCGCACCATTTGTAAGACCGACACCACCGCCCATTACAATTCCATCTAAACAAGCGATGATCGGTTTTTTATATTGATAAATATATGTATCAATTTCATACTCTTCTTCAAAAAAACGTTCCGCATGCTGCAATGCAGTTTCATTTGAACGCGCTTCATAAAGAGTTTTAATGTCGCCGCCTGCACAAAAACCTTTTGTGCCAGCTCCTTTTAATACGATAAGCGCAATTCGCTCATCATTTTCCCACTCTTTCAGTTTTTGCCCAATTGGTTGCAACATGTCATAAGATAAAGAATTAAGCGCTTTTGGGCGGTTTAAAGTAATTGATGCAACGCCGTTTTCACTAACAGAAAATAAAACGTGTTCAGTCATAATTCATCCTCCCTTACATATCTTCTTATTCTTAATTCTTGATACGTATTGAAATATCCTTTATAAATTTTGTCTAAACTTGACGGTACGTGTTAATTTGTATATCGCATATTTTGACGAGATATATTTGCAGGATTTCTGGGGTTGAAAATGAATATTACAACATTACTGTAATTGTAATTATTTGAAATTATCATGACAAACACGCTATTATATATGTGTAAATTGTACATAATGACTTCAAAAAGAGTATTTGAAGCGATTATGATGAAAGAAAAATTGCTTTTTATTAGAAATAGAGAAAGGAGAAATCGGAATGCCAGTACCTTTACTATTGTCGGTGATTATTTTGTCTTCTTTAATGATAGGGATAACGCAGTATTTTCATCATACAGATACGACAGAGGAAGTGAAGGATAAAGTACGACTTGTATTTCCGATTTTCATCATATCTATTTCTTTTTGCATTTTATTAAATAAGGATGGGTACATTATCGCAGTATTTTCATTTTTTGTAGCGATCGTTTTCATTACAGTTTTATATTATGTAATGAAAGACTTTATACAAAAATAAAGATGTCACATTAGACATTTTTATTTTTAAAATAAATAAAATTTCACATACCGTATTATATGTAAAAATAAAAAACATATAGTAGTAGAAAAGTGTGTACTTTGCCGTGTATTTACTTGTCAATCTTGCATAGCCAATATACTATTAATAATGTAGAGATTAGAAAAAGGGGTTGTATCTGTCATGAAATTTGAGATGCACACAAAAATTATTTCAAATGAAAAAGAAGTAAGATTACATATAGAAGAAAACATATTTCAATTAACATTGGATGGTTATCACTTATTTACAGTTCAAGAAATATTGCCTTTATATAAATCAAATGAAGAAAGAATTGGTAGTGCAATGATACAAAAGTTAGAGTGGGAAAACGGAAAAACTACAATAAACTATCAACTCGTATCACTAAAATCAGTAAATTAAAAGGAGCAGGAAACTATGAAGTTATTTCATACAGCGGATTGGCATTTAGGAAAGCTCGTTCATGGCGTGTATATGACTGAAGATCAAAAGATTGTATTAGATCAGTTTGTACAAGCTGTTGAAGAAGAAAAACCAGATGCGGTAATTATTGCAGGGGATTTATATGACCGAGCAATTCCACCTACGGAAGCAGTAGACTTATTAAATGATGTTTTACAAAAAATAGTGATTGATTTACAAACACCAGTTATTGCGGTTGCAGGAAACCATGATAGTCCAGATCGTATTCATTTTGGAAGTAGTTTAATGAAGAAACAAGGATTATTTATTGTGGGACAATTTCAATTTCCATATGAGCCAATTATATTAAATGATGAATATGGCGAGGTTCACTTCCATCTTATTCCATATGCGGATCCAAGCATAGTTAGACATGTTTTGAAAAACGAAGATGTACGTTCTCATGATGATGCGATGCGTATTTTTATGAATGAGCTTTCTGAAACGATGGATAAAGAAGCTAGACACGTATTTGTTGGTCATGCATTTGTAACTTCTGCGGGAGAAGCGGAGGAGAATACAAGTGATGCAGAACGACCACTTTCAATTGGTGGTGCTGAATACGTAAATAGTCATTATTTTGATAAGTTTCATTACACAGCGCTTGGACATTTACATCAAGCGCATTTCGTACGTAATGAGACCATTCGATATTCTGGTTCGCCACTTGCGTATTCTATTTCTGAAGAAAAACATAAAAAAGGTTATTATATTGTGGAACTGAACGAAACAGGTGAAGCAACAATTGAAAAAAGGTTACTTGCACCACGCCGTAAAATGCGAACAGTAGAAGCAAAAATAGATGAATTATTACAACATCCAGTAAGTGAAGATTACGTGTTTGTAAAATTATTAGATGAAAATCCTGTCTTGCAGCCAATGGAAAAAATACGCTCTGTATATCCAAATGCAATGCATGTTGAAAGATCTATTCAAAGACGAGAGTTCACAGAGTCAAATGAAGTAACTGTTTCAAGACATAAAACGGATGATTTATCTCTTTTAAAGGCTTTTTATAAAGAAATGAAAGGCTTAGATTTATCAGAAGAGAAAGAACGTCTATTTGTAGAAGTATTACAAACAGTGCAAGAACGGGAAGGTGAACGAGGATGAGACCGATTCAGCTTATTATGACGGCATTTGGGCCATATAAACAGAAAGAAGTAATTGATTTTGACGATCTGGGAGAGCATCGTATTTTCGCCATTTCTGGGAACACGGGTGCTGGGAAGACAACGATTTTTGATGCGATTTGTTATGTATTATATGGTGAAGCCAGCGGAGAAGAACGAAGTGATACGAGCATGCTCCGCAGTCAATTTGCTGATGATAATGTGTATACAAGTGTAGAACTAACCTTTCAATTAAAAGGGAAACGTTATGAAATAAAACGACAACTGGGACATAAAAAACAAGGGAACAAGACGATTACGGGACATGCAGTAGAATTATATGAAGTAATTGATGAAGAGAAGGTTCCAGCTGTTGATCGTTTCCATGTAACGGATGTAAATAAAAAAGTGGAAGATTTAATCGGTTTAAGTAAACATCAATTTAGTCAAATTGTTATGTTACCGCAGGGGGAATTCCGAAAACTATTAACATCTGAGACTGAAAACAAAGAAGAAATTTTGCGTCGTATTTTTAAAACAGATCGTTATAAGTTAATGCGAGAGTTACTTGATCAAAAACGAAAACAATGGAAAGACGTTTTACAAGAAAAACAAAAAGAGCGAGAGCTACATTTTCGTAATGTTTTTAAATTACCGATCCGAGATGGAGCATTATTAGAGACATTAGTGGAACAAGAGCATGTAAATACGCATCAAGTAGTAGAAGCATTAGAACAAGAAACAGCTGTGTATAAGGCAGAAGTTGAGCAATTACAAGTAGAACAAGATGTTCAAACGAAGCAATTAAAGGATGCTGAAACACGTTTTCACGCAGCGAAGTCTGTAAATGAGAAGTTTATAGATTTACAACAAAAGAATGAGAAATATAACACTTTACAAGAAAACCGTACAGTTATTGAAAGGAAAGAAACATCTTTTAAACGTGGGGAACAAGCGAAGCGCTTATTACCATTTGAACAATGGCACGAAGAAGCGATGCAAAATGAGCAGAAAGCTGAAAGTTTGTTAAAACAAATTATCGCCAAAAAAGAAAATATAATGAGTAATTTTGAACTTGCTCAGGGGAAATATGAAGCAGTAAAGAATAAAGAACCTGAGAGAGAAGATGCAAAAAAACTTGTTCAAAGATTAGAAGAGTTACAATCGATTATTGCATCGTTAGCTGAGAAACAGTTGAATTTACAAAATACAGAAATTCAAATAGGAAAATTAAAAGAAAGTATGCAAAACTTAGATCGACAATTAGAAGAGCATACAAATCAAAAACAGCTAATGTCTAGTGAATTACAACAACTAGAACAAGCACTTGAGCAATATGTAGCTAAAGTAGAAGAACTAACGAATATGCGAGAAGATGCAAAATTTTTAAAGCAAGCATATGATGTTTGGCAAGAAAAACAAAAATTCGAGAAAGAAAAAGAAACTGCATTTACTAAGATGCAAGAGGCAGTTCGTGCATATGAGAATATGGAACGTCGCTGGTTAAGTGAACAAGCTGGTATATTGGCTCTTCATCTACATGATGGCGAATCTTGTCCAGTATGTGGTAGTACGAACCATCCGAAAAAAGCTACAGAGCAAAGTGATGCGATCGATGAAAAAGAGTTAAATGATTTAAGAGACAAGAAGAATCTTGCTGAAAAATTACATGTTCAGTTAGAAGAGAAATGGAATTTCTATCACCTTCAATATGAGCAGATAATAGTAGAGGTTAAGAAGCGAGGCTATCGCTCAGAGAAATTAGATGAAACATATAGTGCACTTGTTCACAAGGGAAAACAATTAGCAACTGAAGTGAATACGTTAAAGGCAAGTGAAGAAACGCGTAAGCAAACAGCTGTGAATATAAAAAGCGTAGAAGAAAAAGTAGATGCACTGCAGAAACAAAAACGTGAGGTAGAAACAGAGCAGCACCGTACAGAAATGGAGTGTATGCAACTTCGTACTTCATATGACCATGATAAGAAAAATATTCCTGAAAACCTACAAACAGTACAAGCTTGGAAAGTTCAGTTTGATCAGGCGATGCAACAACTTAGGTTAATGGAGGACGAATGGAAGAAAGTGCAGGAAGCGTATCAACATTGGCAAAATGAAAATATACGTATTCAAGCAGAACAGGAAGGTGCTTCTACTCAATTTGAAAGTGCAAAATTGAAGAAAGAAGAGACTTTCGCGCGCTTTATGAAAGAACTTGAACAGAGCGGGTTTACAAATCAAATAACGTATAAAGAAGCTAAATTAAGTGATGCCGAGATGGAGATGTTACAAAAAGAAATTCAAAGCTATTATTCATCTCTTGAAGTACTTGCAAAACAAATTGAAGAGTTACATGCTGAATTAAAAGATAAAGAGTATATGGATATTACAGCGTTAGGTGAACATATAAAAGATTTAGAAATAAATCTTGATATCATTAAAGAAAAGCGTCAACGTGCGCAAAATGCAGTAACATATATTTTTGATTTACATGAAAATATTAGACGTATTGATGAGCAAATTCATGAGGAAGAAAAAGCTTTCCAAGAACTTATTGATTTATATGAAGTAATGAAAGGTGATAACGAAAGCCGTATATCATTTGAACGCTACATCTTAATTGAGTATTTAGAACAAATTGTTCAAATTGCAAACGAACGATTACGTAAATTATCAAATGGACAATTTTATTTAAAACGAAGTGAACGAGTTGAAAAAAGAAATCGTCAAAGTGGATTAGGCTTAGATGTATACGACGCATATACTGGTCAAACACGCGATGTAAAAACATTATCTGGCGGCGAGAAATTTAATGCATCGCTTTGCTTAGCACTCGGAATGGCAGACGTCATTCAAGCATATGAAGGCGGTATTTCCATCGAAACGATGTTTATCGACGAAGGATTCGGTTCATTAGACGAGGAGTCATTAACAAAAGCAGTTGACGCCTTAATTGACTTACAAAAATCAGGCCGCTTTATCGGTGTCATTTCACATGTTCAAGAGCTGAAAAACGCAATGCCAGCTGTTTTAGAAGTAACGAAGCAGAAGGATGGGTGTAGTCAGACTCGGTTTGTGGTGAAGTAAGTTCAATAGTAATTCATGCTTAAAGCATTGTTTGTGAGTTTCTAGTATAAAAATTATGATAAAACAAATGCCGCCTCTTTATAGAGGTGGCATTTGTTTGTTATTCAGAATTAGATAATGCACCTACGAGTTATCTGTAGAAGGCGGAGTATTTTCTAAACGATTATAAGCTTTAAAAGCTGAAATTGCGGATATAACACCACCTACTAAAAATAAAGCTGATCCACTGACTAATATGATACGACTGACATATGTTTCGCGCGCTTCTTCAACTTCTTCTTGTAACATTGTTGGCATTTGAAATCCCCCTAAACAACATTTATTTTGTAGATAGTATATACAAACGCCTAAAATATGTTAAAATCACTGGATAGTATTATGAGGAAGTATATAGTTAGATGTGAATTGTTTGAAAAATCTTCATTACAAATTTATGCTAACTTCACATAGAGCACATATTAAAATTGTATTATGTATATGTACCAAATAAATAAAGTGAATTGTATTTCGTTCTGTTTTTAAAAATTTAAAATTCTATTATTTTTATATAAAGGTTTCACATCGGAGTTTTAAATATTTTGGAAATAGATCTAAATAAGAGGAATTCATATAAAAGGGGAATGTCTTATGACAACATATACGAATGAAATGAGAAAAAGTTTAGTTTCAGAAGAAGATGTAGATATTTTAAAAATTATGGCGCACCCAATCCGATTACAAATTGTAAATGAATTAAGTACGAGAAAAACTTGTAACGTAACACAATTAACAGAATTACTAAATATTCCACAATCGACTGTTTCGCAACATTTATCAAAAATGAAAGGTAAAGTGTTACGAGCTGAGAGAAGAGGTTTAGAAATTTATTATCATATTAATAATTTAAAAGCGAGTAAGATTGTAAGTGTTTTAGGATATATAAACTAATGAAGTGTTTTCATATAAAATAGCCGCTGCTGGTGAGCAGGGGCTATTTTTTGTTGTTTTATGTATTCGCATTTAAAATTTTATAGTTTTTATGATTTACAATTGTTCGATCAAATTCAAAAGTACCACCGCTTACATCTGTAATTTCAACTAAGACCGATTCAGTATAAAGTTTTAGTACAGATCCTGTAATCTTTAAATTATTTCGTTGAAAAAGTATAGTATCCCCTACGTTTGCTTTCATAGTACCTCCTCATTAAAGACAGAAATATTTTTTTATTATATATATTAAACCACGTATAGATATATTAGTGAATATTTAGTTTTATTTATCAATAAAATATTTTTTATTTTATAAAAAATAAAGTGCATCGTAGTGTGAAAATAGTTTTTTTCTGTTTGTATAGGAAAATCAAAATATTGCAATATAGCCATCATATAACTTGAGACATAATTTTTATAAAGAGAGATGATAAAACAGCTGTAAGTCGTATTGATGCAAAACATTATAATAGCTACTTACGTATTTAATAATTCGCTTTTTGTATTTCGTCCTTCGTTTTCTGTAACTGATTCCATATTTTTGACGCTCTGCCTTGTAAGTGCTTACATAAGTGGGGACATCTTATACAATGAAGGTGTTAAATCAAATGAGGTGGTCAATATGAACTTAAAAAAAGAAAACTTAGCGAAAAGCATTGAAATAGAAAGAGGAGGCGGAAAGGTATGAAAAAATCAAATGTTAATCCATGGCTTGTTGTCCTTGGTACAGTCATAGTACAAATGGGACTTGGAACGATATATACATGGAGTTTATTTAATCAGCCTTTAGTTAGTAAATACGGTTGGAGTCTTAACGCAGTTGCTATAACTTTCTCAATTACTAGTCTTTCCTTAGCGTTTTCGACTTTATTTGCGAGTAAATTGCAAGAAAAATGGGGACTTCGTAAACTTATTATGATAGCTGGACTAGCATTAGGACTAGGATTAATACTTAGTTCACAAGCTTCCTCATTAATATTGCTTTATGTACTAGCAGGGGTTGTTGTAGGTTATGCAGATGGTACAGCATATATCACTTCACTATCCAATTTAATAAAGTGGTTTCCAAAGCGTAAAGGTTTAATTGCTGGTATTTCTGTCTCTGCATATGGTTCGGGTAGCTTAATCTTTAAATATGTTAACGCACAGTTAATTGAATCAGTTGGTGTATCACAAGCGTTTATATACTGGGGTTTAATTGTTACAGCTATGATTGTAATTGGCGCTTGTTTAATCCATCAAGCTGCAGATCAAGGAGCAGTTCATGAAACAAAAACTCAGGAATATACAACGAAAGAAATGTTAGGCACAAAACAAGTATACTTATTATTTATTATGTTATTTACATCATGTATGAGTGGCTTATACTTAATTGGTATGGTAAAAGACATTGGTGTTCAACTTGTAGGGCTTAGCGCAGCGACAGCAGCTAATGCGGTGGCTATGGTTGCAATCTTCAATACATTAGGTCGTATTATTTTAGGACCGTTATCAGATAAAATTGGCCGTTTAAAAATCGTTACTGGTACATTTGTTGTTATGGCAGCTTCAGTCTTGGTTTTAAGTTTCGTAGATTTGAATTATGGTATCTACTTCGTATGTGTAGCAAGCGTAGCGTTTTGCTTTGGTGGAAATATCACTATTTTCCCAGCTATCGTTGGTGATTTCTACGGTATGAAAAACCATAGTAAGAACTACGGAATTGTGTATCAAGGATTTGGGTTTGGAGCACTTGCAGGTTCCTTTATCGGTGCACTTCTAGGTGGATTCAAACCAACCTTCATGGTGATCGGTGTATTATGTGTCGTATCATTTGTTATCGCAATTTTAATTCAAGCACCTAAGCAGAAAAAAGAACAAGAAGAAGAGTATCGCAGCGTAGCATAAGTATATAAATCTTCTATCACACTATAAATACGAAAAAGCATCCTATTAAATAGGGTGCTTTTTTATGAATGATTGTAACGAGGTTATATAATATTTGGGATTTTTTGAGACAAAAAAGTGAGTGAAATACCTGTTTGGATTATATTGGAATATCAAAAAATGATACATCATATTCGAAATACGTATTAAATCTTAAATTATAAACAAGACATATATCAGTAATTGCAAGATATATTTTCTCGGTATTTTCAGAAAAATGTTGAGAAAATATATACTTTGTTTTTTGATAAGGCTTTGTAAATGAAGGTATCTACAGTTAGTCTTCTACAAGTTTAAAAAGAGGAGTATGAATTAAAGGTGTAATGTAAGGTACTTATTAATGCTTTTAGATGTAATTGTGTTGAGAATCATTAAGATATTTTATCTGAAAAATAAAAATAGGTTGACAAGTTTATTGAGAAAGATTATCATTTCGGTGTAAGAATGTTAAATGAAAAACATTATCAATGAATAATATTTTGATGAAAAGTACACTTGACCAATTAGTTTAGTAAGTGTATTATTTTTAACATCATCAGTGATAATGAAAATCGTTATCATTTGTGATGTTGAATTTGATTAATTTTTATATGAAAGGATAGATGAAATGAACATAGGGGAATTTGATGGGAAAACGGTTTTAGTAACTGGTGCAGCGCAAGGTATAGGTAGTGTTGTAGCAAACATGTTTTTAAAAAGAGGAGCTACAGTTATTGGGGCTGATCAAACTGAAGAGGGGTTAAACGTACTCTTAAATGAAAATGAATTAAATGAAACACGTGTGAAAACGTTTCGTTTAGATGTGAGTGATAGTGCCGCTGTTGAAGAAGTAGTAGAACGGATTGAAAATGATATAGCACCGATAGATATATTAGTAAATGTTGCAGGGGTTTTACGTATGGGAGCGATTCACTCTTTAAGTGATGAAGATTGGAATAAAACATTCTCTGTAAATTCTACAGGGGTTTTCTATATGTGCCGAGCAGTAAGTAAATATATGATGCAAAGAAAGTCAGGGGCAATTGTTACAGTTGGCTCAAATGCGGCAAATACTCCGAGAATGGAGATGGCTGCGTATGCTGCATCAAAAGCTGCAACGACGATGTTTATGAAATGTTTAGGGTTAGAACTTGCAGCATACAATATTCGCTGTAACTTAGTTTCTCCAGGTTCTACTGAAACTGAAATGCAAAGATTATTATGGGCTGATGAGAATGGAGCTGAAAATATAATTGCTGGTTCTCAAAATACATATAGACTCGGTATTCCGTTACAAAAAATTGCACAACCTTCAGAAATTGCTGAAGCAGTATTGTTTTTAGCCTCTGATAAAGCGAGTCATATTACAATGCACAATTTATGTGTCGATGGCGGAGCTACATTAGGAGTTTAATAAAAAATTCAGGAGGTTTTAATACTATGAATGAACTTATAGCCGTAAAGGAACTGTCGGAAAAATTATTAGAAGATTATAAAACTGAATCTTCGTTCTTTTTCGCTTCACCAACTCGAACGATATTGACAGAAGGAGAGTTTACTAAAGTAAAACATCATGAAATTGAAAGTTTTACAGAACTTGTACAAGCGGTATTAAGCAATGCAAAACAAGCTGGAAATCCGAATCCTATCGTTGTTGGTGCTTTGCCTTTTGATCGTAGAAAAGAAGTTCAACTTATCGTACCAGAACATAGTAGAATTACTGAGCGTTTACAGTTAGAGACAACAAATGAGATAAAACGAAATGAGAAACTGACATTTGAAATGACACCGGTTCCAGCTCCTGAAGTTTATATGAATGGTGTGAAGCAAGGGATTGAAAAAATTCAGGACGGAGATTTAAAGAAAATCGTTCTATCTAGATCGTTAGATGTTAAATCTTCAGAGAAGATTGATAAACAAAAACTACTTCGCGAATTGGCAGAGCATAATAAGCACGGTTATACATTTGCTGTGAATTTACCGGAAGATGAAAACGAGTGTAATAAAACATTAATTGGAGCAAGTCCTGAATTACTCGTTTCACGTAATGGTATGCAAGTTATTTCTAATCCGTTAGCTGGTTCAAGACCACGTAGTGATGATCCAGTGGAAGATAAGAGAAGAGCAGAGGAATTAATTTCTTCACCAAAAGATTTACATGAACATGCGGTAGTAGTTGAAGCGGTTGCTGCTGCACTTCGTCCATACTGTCATACATTACATGTTCCGGAAAAACCATCCGTTATTCATAGTGAAGCGATGTGGCATTTGTCTACTGAAGTGAAAGGTGAACTAAAGGATCCGAATACTACTTCTTTGGAATTAGCAATTGCTCTTCATCCTACGCCAGCAGTTTGCGGAACGCCAATGGAAGAAGCAAGAGAGGCGATTCAAAAAATTGAGCCATTTGACCGTGAATTCTTTACAGGAATGCTAGGATGGAGCGATTTAAATGGAGATGGTGAATGGATTGTTACAATTCGCTGTGCTGAAGTGCAAGAAAATACACTTCGTTTATATGCAGGAGCAGGAGTTGTTGCTGAGTCAAAACCAGAAGATGAGTTGGCAGAAACATCAGCTAAGTTCCAAACAATGCTGAAGGCTTTAGGATTAAGAGATAATTCGCTGAATGAAAAATAGGGGGAAGAAATAATGTTATCAGGTTTCACGGAATGGCCAGAAGAATTTGCAAATCGTTATCGAGAAGAAGGATGTTGGCTTGGAGAAACATTTGGTTCGTTGTTAAGAGAACGTGCTGAAAAGTATGGAGATGAAATTGCAGTTGTAAGTGGTAATATGCATATGACGTATAGTGAGCTTGATAAAAAAGTAGATCGCTTAGCTTCAGGTTTACTGAATTTAGGAATAAAGCAAGAGGATCGAGTTGTAATACAGTTACCTAACATTATCGAGTTTTTCGAAATATGCTTTGCACTATTTCGAATTGGAGCACTTCCTGTTTTTGCACTACCTTCACATCGAAGCAGTGAAATTAGTTATTTCTGTGAGTTTGGTGAGGCGAGTGCTTACGTTATTTCAGATAAGGCTCTCGGCTTTGATTATCGAAAACTAGCAAGAGAAGTAAAAGTGAAAGTGCCAACTTTACAACATGTAATTGTAGTGGGAGAAGAAGAAGAATTTGTGAACATAAGTGATCTGTATATAGATCCCGTTCCATTACCAGAAGTTCAGCCAAGTGATGTTGCGTTTCTCCAATTGTCTGGAGGGACAACAGGGCTTTCTAAATTAATTCCTAGAACACATGATGACTATATTTATAGTTTACGTGTTAGCGCTGAAATTTGTAATTTGAATACGGATAGCGTCTATATGGCAGTTCTTCCAGTAGCGCACAATTACCCGATGAGTTCTCCAGGGACATTTGGAACTTTCTATGCGGGTGGAAAAGTAGTGTTAGCAACTGGTGGTAGCCCAGATGAGGCATTTGCTCTTATAGAAAAAGAAAAAGTTACGATTACTGCTCTAGTTCCACCATTAGCAATGATTTGGCTTGATGCAGCTTCTTCTCGTAATAACGATTTATTGAGCTTAGAAGTGATTCAAGTAGGTGGTGCTAAGTTTAGCGCTGAGGTTGCAAAGCGTATTCGCCCTACATTTGGATGTACGTTACAGCAAGTGTTTGGTATGGCAGAAGGGTTAGTAAATTACACGAGATTAAATGATCCGGAAGAAATCATTATTCATACACAAGGTAGACCGATGTCTACATTCGATGAAGTACGGGTTGTTGATGAAAATGATAACGATGTAAAACCTGGTGAAGTAGGTAGTTTATTAACAAGAGGGCCCTATACAATTCGTGGCTATTATAAAGCAGAAGAGCATAATGCACGATCATTTACAAAGGATGGATTTTATCGCACAGGTGATCTTGTAAAAGTAAATGAACAAGGTTACATCATTGTAGAAGGAAGAGATAAAGATCAAATTAACCGTGGTGGCGAGAAAGTTGCTGCGGAAGAAGTTGAAAATCATTTATTAGCACATGATGCAGTACATGATGTAGCCATCGTATCAATGCCTGATGATTATTTAGGAGAACGTACTTGTGCGTTTGTAATAGCTCGTGGACAAGCTCCGACAGTAAGTGAATTAAAAATGTTTTTAAGAGAACGGGGTATAGCGGCTTATAAGATTCCAGATCGAATTGAATTTATTGATTCATTCCCGCAAACAAGTGTTGGAAAGGTAAGCAAAAAAGAGTTACGTAAAGTCATTACGGAAAAACTTATTACGGTAAAGCGATAAAAAAATAAAAATTGGAAGGAAGTGATTAGATGGCTATCCCATCTATTTCAGTATACAAAATGCCAGTTGAATCAGAACTACCAAAAAATAAAGTGAACTGGACACCAGATCCGAAACGTGCGGTTCTTTTAATCCATGACATGCAAGAATATTTTCTTGATGCATATAGCGATAAAGAATCACCAAAAGTAGAACTCATTTCAAATATTAAGGTGATAAGAGAAAAATGTAAGGAACTTGGTATACCAGTTGTTTATACTGCACAACCAGGTGGACAAACGTTAGAACAACGTGGATTATTACAAGACTTCTGGGGTGACGGTATTCCTGCTGGACCAGATAAAAAGAAAATTGTCGATGAACTTACTCCTAATGAAGATGATATATTCTTAACAAAATGGAGATATAGTGCATTTAAAAAGACAAATCTATTAGAAATTTTAAATGAACAGGGAAGAGATCAACTTATTATTTGCGGTATTTATGCGCATATCGGCTGCCTTTTAACAGCTTGTGAAGCATTTATGGATGGTATAGAACCATTTTTTGTAGCAGATGCAGTTGCTGATTTTTCACTAGACCATCATAAACAAGCATTGGAGTATGCATCTAATAGATGTGCAGTAACGACATCAACAAACTTACTGTTAAAAGATTTACAAAGTGTAAAAAGTGATGAGAGTGAAGGAATCACTGTACAGGAAGTGCATGAACTAGTTGCACAACTACTTCGTGAGCCGGTAGAGAGTATTGATATTGATGAGGACTTACTAAATAGAGGACTTGATTCGGTCAGAATTATGAGTTTAGTAGAGATGTGGCGTCGCGAAGGGAAAGAAATAACTTTTGCAGATTTAGCAGAACGTCCAACTGTTTCCTATTGGTACAGTTTACTATCTTCACAGACAGCACAGGTGCTGTAACAAATAGACTACATAATAAAGGGGTAGTAAAGAATGCCTAATAGTCAAAAGGTTCGTCATTCGTTATCATCTGCGCAGACTGGTATGTGGTTTGCACAGCAATTAGATCCGCTTAATCCGATTTATAATACTGGGGAATATGTTGAAATAAACGGAAATATTAATCAAGAAATTTTCGAATTAGCAGTACGTAAAGTTGTAACAGAAGCAGAAGCACTACATGTTCGCTTCGAAGAGGATGAAATTGGTCCATGGCAAGTTATTGAAGAATTACAGTTTCATATGCATTTTATTGACGTTCGTAAAGAAGAAAATCCTGAAGAAGCTGCTAAAGTATGGATGAAAAATGATTTATCTATGCCAGTCGATTTGAAAAGAGATACTTTATTTACTGAAGCACTTATTCAAGTTGAAAATAATCGTTTCTTTTGGTATCAGCGCATCCATCACATTGTGATGGATGGCTATGGATTTTCACTTCTAAGCCAAAAGGTAGCGAAAGAGTATACATCACTTATAGAAGAAACAAGAAAGAATGAAAAGCTATTTGGTTCTCTTGCAAAAATTGTACAAGAAGATATGGAGTATCGTGAGTCTAAACAATTTCAGGAAGATCGTACTTTTTGGTTAGAAAAGTTTGCAGATGAACCGGATGTCATAAGTTTAGCAGAACGAGCGCCGAGAACATCAAATGGATTTTTACGAGAAACAGCTTATTTATCCAGTTCTAGCACGAAAACTTTACTAGAAGATATCAATGTTTCTTTAACAAATTGGCCGGAATTTATTGTAGCTGTAACAAGTATTTACATGCATAAATTAACAGGTGCAAATGATATTGTTTTAGGTTTACCAATGATGGGGCGTCTCGGTTCTGCATCTATTTATACACCGAGCATGGTAATGAATTTAGTACCACTTCGTATTACAGTAACTCCAAATATAACTCTTGCGGAATGCATACGGCAAGTTTCTAAAGAGATTCGAGAAGTACGTCGTCATCATAAATATCGTCATGAGGAATTAAGAAGAGACTTAAAGTTACTAGGTGAAAATCAAAGGTTATTCGGGCCGTTAGTGAATGTGATGCCTTTTGATTATGGGCTTAATTTTGCTGGGAATCGTGGTATTACACATAATTTATCAGCAGGACCTGTCGATGATTTATCGATAAATGTTTATAAACGTTTCGATGAAAATGAGTTAATGATTCATTTTGATGCGAACCCGGAGGTATATAGTGATTCGGAACTAGCATTGCATAAAGAGAGATTTATGAATGTATTAGAATTAGTGATAAATGGTTATCAAAAAGACGTGTCGATTGGAAATATAAACATTACTCTTCCAGAAGAAAATCATAAAGTTTTATTCGAATGGAATGAAACTAAGGAAGCTGAGGATTTAATCACTCTACCTTTATTATTTGAAAAACAAGTACAAAAAAATCCAAATAAAATAGCGGTTACGTGTAACGGAGTAGACCTTACGTATAAAGAGTTAAATGAACGGGCGAATGAACTAGCGCACTATTTAGTAGAAGAAGGAATAGGGCCAAATCAGTTTGTAGCTTTAGTATTTTCAAGGTCAATAGAAATGGTAGTTAGTATGCTAGCAGTTTTAAAGGCTGGTGCAGCGTATTTACCGATAGATCCAGAATATCCAGCTGAGCGAATAAATTATATAGTAAATGATGCAAAACCAATTTATATCATCACACATTCATCTGTTTCATCTACTTTAGTTATAGAAAATGATATAAAAAAAATCGAATTAGATCGAGAAGAAACAGAACTAGCATTAAAAGCATATTCTCATAGGAATCTACCATTTAGAAATGAAGAATCACTTTTAAAGCCTGCGTATACAATTTACACTTCAGGCTCAACCGGAAATCCAAAAGGTGTAATTGTTCCTATGAAAGCTTTAAGTAACTTTCTATTGGCTATGGACGATATGTTTTCACTAAATGAGAACGATCATTTAGTAGCAGTTACAACATTTGCGTTTGATATTTCTGCTCTAGAGATTTATTTACCTCTTATTAGTGGTGCAAGTTTAACAATTGCACAAAAAGAGGTAATTCAAGAGCCTTCTGAGTTAACGGCACTGTTACAAGAAGAAAGAGTGACAGTTATGCAAGCTACACCGACGTTATGGCAGGCGTTAGTAACTGAATATCCAGAAAGGCTACAAGGGCTAAATGTGCTCGTTGGTGGTGAAGCTCTTCCAGCCCATTTAGCAAATATATTAAAAGAATTAGGTTGCTCTATTACAAACTTATATGGACCAACTGAAACGACTATTTGGTCTACTGTCATGAACATCGATAAAAAGGAAATTGGTATACCTCCTATTGGAAAGCCAATTTGGAGTACAGACGTGTATGTATTAGATGCAGGTTTACAACCAGTACCACCTGGAGTAATTGGTGAATTATATATTGCAGGGGAAGGGCTTGCGAACGGATATTTAGGAAAACCAGAGTTAACGGCTGAACGGTTTGTTGCAGATCCTTATGGAAAACCAGGGAAGCGCATGTACCGCACAGGTGATCTTGTGAAATGGCGTAACGATGGTGTGTTAGAGTACATGAGCCGCGCAGATCATCAAATTAAAATTCGTGGTTTCCGAATTGAATTAGCTGAAATTGAAATGGTATTACAACGACATGAATATATTCAACAAGCGGTAGTAATGGTACGGGAAGATCGCCCAAATGATAAACGAATCATTGCATATATCGTTGCCGAAGGGAATGAAGGGATTAACCTTTCAGAAATTCGTTCTTATGTTTCAGAAAGTTTAGCGAATTATATGGTGCCATCGGCATTTGTTGTGCTAGAAGAATTACCATTAACGCCAAATGGTAAGGTTGATAGAAAGAAATTACCTGCTCCTGATTTTAATGAAATGAACAAGGAGAGAGTTGCTAGAAATCCGAAAGAAGAAATATTATGTGATTTATTTGCAGAAGTACTTGGTGTTTCTCGCATTAGCATTGATGATAATTTCTTTGAAATGGGTGGCCATTCGCTTCTTGCATCTCGTCTAATGGCAAGAATTCGTGAAACGTTAAGTGTTGAATTAGGAATAGGAAAATTATTTGAATCGCCAACTGTTGCTGAACTGGCGAAACAATTGGATCAAGCAAAAACTGCAAGACCAGCTATTAAGAAAGTAAGTAGACCAAATGAAGTTCCACTTTCATTTGCACAGCGCAGGTTATGGTTCTTAAATTGTTTAGAAGGTCCAAGTCCTACTTATAATATTCCATTAGTCGTTCGTATTTCTGGAAAGTTGAACGAGGAAGCATTGCAAGGTGCCTTTTATGATGTAGTTGAGAAACATGAAACGCTTAGAACGATTTTCCCTAACGTATTAGGTAGTTCCTATCAGAAAATTTTAGATATGGAAAATTTAAATCTAGAAATGATAATAACAAAAACATGTAAAGATGAATTAGAAAGTGGGCTTGCAGAGGCGGTAAGATATAGTTTTAACCTTGATGTTGAACCAGCAGTTCGTCTGCAACTATTTACAGTGAATGAAAACGAACATGTATTACTAATACTATTGCACCATATTGTTGGGGATGGCTGGTCATTACAACCGTTAACGAGAGATTTTACAGCGGCATATAAAGCACGATGTCAAGGTAACAGAGTGCAGCTAGAGACACTTCCAGTTCAATACGCAGATTATGCACTTTGGCAACAACAGTTGCTTGGTGATGAAACTACAGAAGAGAGTCTTATTTCAACACAATTAGAGTTTTGGAAGAAAGAGCTAGAAGGTTTACCAGATCAGCTGGAGTTACCTACAGATTACCAGCGTCCAATTGAAACGAGTTATCACGGAGAAACAATTCATTTTCTAATAGATGCGGGTATGCATAGTAGGTTAGTAGAGCTTGCACGGAAAAACGGAGTTAGTTTGTTTATGGTGTTGCAAGCAGGACTTAGTGCGCTATTTACAAGATTAGGTGCAGGTACTGATATACCAATCGGTAGTCCGATTGCTGGAAGAAACGATGATGCACTCTCTGACATAGTTGGTTTATTTGTAAATACATTAGTGTTACGTACAAATACATCAGGAGATCCAAGCTTTAAAGAATTATTGAATAGAGTGAAGCAATCAAATCTTGCAGCTTATGAAAATCAAGATGTTCCATTTGAACGACTCGTTGAAGTGTTAAATCCAGTACGTACTCGAAATAGTCATCCGCTGTTTCAAGTTATGTTAGCTTTCCAAAATACGCCAGAAGCAACATTTGATGCTCCGGATATAGAAGCAAACCTTGAAATTCAAAGCGTTGGTTCTGCGAAATTTGATCTAACATTTGAAATTAGCGAGAGTAACGGAGTTGATGGTACGCCAGACGGTTTAAACGGGTTACTAGAATTTAGTACCGATTTATATAAACGTGAAACGATTCAAAAATTAGTTGAACGATTCATTTTGTTATTAGATGATGCAGCGAAACATCCGGATCAATCAATTGGCACATTAGAAATATTAACTTTAGCAGAGAAAAATACAGTGTTAGAAAAGTGGAATGGTGGTTTTCAAATTGTACCAGAAATGACATTGCCACAATTATTTGAAAAGCAGGCTCATATAAATCCAAATTCTATTGCTGTCGTCTTTGAAGATGAAAAGTTAACTTATGAAGAGTTGAATAAAAAAGCGAATAAAATAGCTCGATTGCTAATAGCAAAAGGAGTAGGCCCTGATCAACTCGTTGCTTTAGCGATGCCGAGATCTTTAAATATGGTTGTAAGCTTACTAGCTGTTCTGAAAGCTGGTGCGGGATACCTTCCGTTAGATCCGGATTACCCGTCAGATCGTATTTCATTTATGCTCCACGATGCGAAACCATCATGTGTGTTAACAAATTCAGATGTGGAAATTGAATGTGATGAGGAACTGAAGATTTTAGTTGATGATGTGAAAGTAATAGGGGAAATCGAGAAATATAGTGAAGACAATATTGATGAAATGGAGCGCATGAAGCAGTTATCTCCTTCGCACATTGCGTATGTTATTTATACATCAGGCTCAACTGGTAGACCGAAAGGCGTTATGATACCTCATCAAAACGTAGTAAGACTTTTAGGAGCAACTGATCATTGGTTCCAATTTGACGAGAACGATGTATGGACAATGTTTCATTCATATGCTTTTGATTTCTCGGTTTGGGAAATTTGGGGACCTTTATTATATGGTGGACGTTTAGTCGTAGTAACACATACTGTAAGTCGCTCGCCGAAAGAATTTTTACAACTTCTTGTTAAAGAAAAGGTAACTGTTTTAAACCAAACTCCATCAGCGTTCTATCAATTGATGCAAGCAGATCGTGAAAATGAAGAAATTGGCCAAAAATTATCTTTACGATATGTTGTTTTTGGAGGAGAAGCACTTGAGCTAAGTCGATTAGAAGATTGGTATAGTCGACATTCTCATAACGCACCAAAACTTATTAATATGTACGGTATTACGGAGACGACAGTACATGTTAGTTATATTGAATTAGATGAAACAATCGTCTCTTTACGAGCAAACAGTTTAATTGGGTGTAGTGTACCTGATCTTAAAGTGTATGTATTAGACAACTATTTACAACCGGTGCCACCTGGAGTAGTTGGAGAAATGTATGTTGCAGGTGCAGGGCTTGCTCGTGGATATTTAGGAAGAGCAGGCTTAACAGCAGAACGTTTTATTGCAGATCCATTTGGTAAGCCAGGTACAAGAATGTATCGTACTGGGGACTTAGCACGTTGGCGTCAAGATGGGACGCTAGATTATATAGGACGTGCAGATCATCAAATAAAAATTCGTGGATTCCGAATTGAATTAGGGGAAATAGAAGCGGTAATAATGAAACATCCTAAAGTTGAGCAAGTAGCCGTTATTGTACGGGAAGATCAACCAGGGGATAAACGGTTAGTTTCTTATATCGTCGCATCAAATAATGAAATGATTGATACGAATGAAATGCGTAAGTATGCTGGAGGTAGTTTACCAGATTACATGGTTCCATACGCTTTTGTAGTAGTAAATGAGTTGCCTTTAACTCCAAATGGTAAATTAGATAGAAAGGCATTGCCGGCTCCAGAATTTATCGCATCATCTTCTAGTCGTGGACCAAGAACACCGCAAGAAGAAATGTTATGTGACCTGTTTACAGAAATTTTAAGTGTGCCGCAAATTGGAATTGATGACGGATTCTTTGATCTAGGTGGCCATTCACTTCTTGCAGTGCAGCTTATGAGTCGTATTAAAGAAGCACTTGGGGTTGAACTAAATATCGGAACTTTATTTGCAGCACCTACTGTTGCGGCTCTTGCTGAAAGACTTGAGGTGGGAAATGGACAAAGTGCACTTGATGTGTTGCTTCCATTACGAGCAAGCGGAGACCAATTACCACTATTTTGTGTACACCCAGCAGGTGGATTAAGTTGGTGCTATGCAGGACTTATGAAATCTTTAGGAACAGATTATCCAATCTACGGTGTCCAAGCACGTGGTATTGCTAAAAATGAAGGACTTCCAAAAAGTTTAGAGGAGATGGCAGCGGATTATTTAAAACACGTTCGTGAAGTACAGCCTCACGGACCATATCGTTTACTCGGTTGGTCGCTCGGAGGAAATGTTGTGCATGCAATGGCGGCGCAACTGCAAAATGAAGGGGAAGAAGTAGAATTACTCGTTATGCTGGATTCTTATCCAGGTCACTTCTTACCGAATACGGAAGCACCTACTGAAGAAGAAGCGTTAATCGCATTACTTGCTTTAGGTGGATACGATCCAGATAATATGGATGGTAAACCACTTACGATGGAAAGTGCAGTAGAAATACTTCGTAAAGATGGAAGTGCATTAGCAAGTCTGAAAGAAGAGACGATTTTAAATTTGAAAGAAACATATGTAAATTCGGTAGGATTGTTAGGGAAATATGTACCGAAAGTTTATAACGGAGATATTTTATTCTTTAGATCTACTGTTATACCAGACTGGTTTGATCCTATCTCTCCAAATACGTGGCTAAATTATTTAGATGGGCAAATTGTGCAACACGATATTGATTGTAGACATAAAGATTTATGTCAACCAGGACCACTTACAGAGATTGGACAAGTATTAGCGAAATATTTGCAGGATAAGAAAGGGGTAAGTACAGTATGACGAATCCGTTTGAAAATGATAATTACACATATAAAGTACTAAAAAATGAGGAGGGCCAGTATTCTCTCTGGCCTGTCTTTCTTGATGTGCCTATTGGTTGGAATGTCGTACATGAAGAGGCTAGTAGGAATGATTGTTTACAATATGTTGAAAATAACTGGAAAGATTTGAATCCAAAAAGTAATCATATTGGCGAAAAAATATTAGTAGGAAAACGATAATGAAGGCAAAAATAAATCCAAAAGTAGTTGTAAGTATCGTATATATAACAGCGATGTTTATGGCTGCGATGGATGCAACAATTGTGAATGTAGCATTGCAAACGATAAGTAAAGAATTACAAGTGCCTCCATCTGCAATGGGGACGGTTAATGTTGGGTATTTAGTTAGCTTAGCTGTTTTCCTTCCGATTTCTGGTTGGTTAGGAGATCGCTTCGGTACGAAAAGAGTATTTCTAACCGCTCTTTTCGTATTTACAACTGCGTCTGCATTATGTGGAATAGCGAACGATATTACTTCATTGAATATTTTTCGTATCATTCAAGGTGCTGGCGGGGGGCTTTTAACACCAGTTGGGATGGCGATGTTATTCCGAACATTTTCACCAGAGGAAAGGCCGAAAATTTCACGGTTTATTGTGTTGCCAATTGCTGTAGCACCGGCAGTAGGGCCAATTATTGGCGGTTTTTTTGTAGATCAAATGTCTTGGCGCTGGGCATTTTATATTAATTTACCGTTTGGAATCGTAGCGTTACTATTCGGTCTACTATTTTTAAAAGAGCATATTGAAAAATCAGCTGGTCGCTTTGATTCTCTAGGTTTTGTTCTTTCAGCACCAGGATTTGCGATGCTTATTTATGCACTTAGTCAAGGGCCGTCAAAAGGCTGGGTTTCTCCAGAAATTATAAGTACTGGGATAGCTGGGATTATATTCATTACATTGTTTATCATTGTAGAACTTAGAGTAAAGCAACCGATGTTAGATTTACGCTTATTAAAAGAACCAGTCTTTAGAAAAATGAGTCTTATTTCACTGTTTTCATCAGCTGGTTTATTAGGAATGTTATTTGTTTTTCCACTTATGTATCAAAATGTAATAGGAGTTTCCGCATTGGAATCAGGTCTTACGACATTCCCAGAGGCGATTGGGTTAATGATATCTTCACAGATTGTGCCATGGTCATATAAGAAATTAGGAGCTCGAAAGGTAATTTCTATTGGATTAATTTGTACGGCGATTATCTTTGTTTTATTAAGTTTTGTAAATCATGATACGAACCCATGGCAAATTCGGGCATTATTGTTTGGTATCGGTATTTTCTTAGGCCAGTCTGTCGGAGCAGTTCAATTTTCTGCATTTAACAATATCGCACCACCTTCTATGGGGAGAGCGACTACTATATTCAATGTGCAAAACAGATTAGGTTCAGCGATAGGAGTTGCAGTATTAGCTAGTTTACTGGCTGGTTTTGGAAATAATAGTGTGCAAAATAATGCTCAGTCAGATTTCTTACCATATCAAGCTGCATTAATTGGATCAGCAATATTTTTACTCGTAGCATTACTATTTTCTTTACGTATTTCCGATAAAGAGGTAATGTCAAAGAAGAAGAAAAAGCGGTTACCTATATTACAAAAAGAGAAAGAAGTTGTAAACGAATAAGTTATAGAATAATAATATTCATTTGAAATAAAGTGATATTGGTATTTAGAAGGAGAGAGTTTACATGATAGAGAGTAAAGTTGTAGATTCTGTACCAACTCTTAATGAGAATAGTTGTCAAATATGGTGGGCCAGAATTTCAGATTTACAATCATGGCATTACAATTTACTAAATGATGTTGAACGAGAGAAAGTAAATTCATATCATCAATCGGCAGATCGCGCACGATTTATAATAGGTTGTGTAATTAGTAGATTAGTTCTTGGAAAGATCCTTTCTATGTCGCCAGTTCAAGTACCGATTGATCGAATGTGCTCTGTATGTAAGTTACAACATGGTAGACCACAATTATCAGAAGGAATGCCGCAAATATCTGTTTCACATTCGGGTGAGTGGGTTGTTGTTGCATTTACAAAGTCTGCACCTGTAGGCGTGGATGTTGAACAAATGAATCCAAATGTAGATGTTATGAAAATGGCAGAAGGCGTATTAACAGACATTGAAATAGCGCAAGTTATGAAATTACCTAATGAACAGAAAATAGAAGGTTTTTTAACATACTGGACTCGAAAAGAAGCAGTACTAAAAGCGACAGGTGAAGGACTAATGATTCCGCCAGTACATATTACTGTATCGGCTCCAAATGATCCTCCAAATTTGTTAGTTTTTAAGGATAGGCAAGAGTTAGTAGAAAATACAATGATGGAAGATATAAGGCCGAGTGTAGATTACATGGCTTCAATTGCAATATTTAGTAAAGAAGTAACTGAAATTACACAGTTAGACGCAGTAGCGCTTTTAAATTATAAATAAGTTAAATAAAAAATCTTATAGAAGAGGTGTTCCTCATGTTAGTAGCGGAAAATAGAACAAATGAATTCACTTATAATGTACAAGCAATTAAAAATATTTTATTTTCTGGAGATACATCATCTATTCATGCTTTAGAAAAGCTTTTGAATGATACAGTTCAGTTTGAAATTCTCGAACAAGAGGTACTTGATAGACAGTACATCCCGAAAGAAGCAAAGAATTTCTTTGATAAAAACGGAACATTTCTTTACCGTGTATCCAATGTTAGTTATAAAGGAAAAGTGTTATCTGAGAATCTAATTTTTGCGGACACTTCGTTTTTACCAAATACAATTAAGAGTGAATTAGAGAGTGGAAATATTCCAGTTGAAAAACTTATTGAAAAGATGGAAGTAAGAAGAAACTTATTATACGAAGGATATCAGCCATCTGGGAATATTATTGAATTATTTAATGGATGCTCTGTTACGGCGAATGTGTATCCAACTAGAAAATATCAAATTGTAAGTAATTGCAAATGCATATTTTATATTTGTGAAGTATATCATGCAGAGAATATAAAAAATCTGCTTAAATAGAAAATAAGAAACCAGCCTATAAAATGAAGTGAACCCCGAAAA